>JAWVZC010000157.1:0-9190 GCA_033722415.1 Balneolaceae bacterium
ACCAATTTCTTGGGGAGAAATGCAGGTTAGAGTCTTGAGAAGAGATGAGCACGCACCTATCAGAATTGTTTTTATTTCGGAATACATGTAATTGGAGGGATCTCCGTGCTAGAAAGAGAACGAGAGATTAAAAGACGGCTGAAAGCCGATATCATACACGTCGACGGGTACCGTCCGGATTCGGTTGCGGGTAGTGGACCGGTCGAGAACAAAGGTGAGCTCTCGGTACCAGGGATTCCGTCGATCAAAAAGATTGAACAGGGAGATTGAAGCGTTGATCCACCCGAATGAGAACCGGTTTTTATACTCCAGGGTGAGGTCGGTCCGCCGATAGGGGTCCAGCCGCTCGTCACCGGATCTTCCAAATGTAGCCAGCCTGTTGGGTGCACCGCTGGCATAGACGAAAGAGAGGTAGAGGAGCAGATTATCCAGTGGCTCGGTCTGAAGGGTAGCGCCGTAGCGGTACGTGCGATCCCAATCCACGTAGAAAGCCTCCCCGTCATTAATAAGCGGGTTCGAAAGCTGCATGGATGAGACGGTAAATGTCTGGGCAAGGGACCAGTTGTTCCAGTTGTTGCGGACCATCAGTTCGAGTCCCCGTCCGGTACCCGAATTGTCGGTATACCATGGAGCGCCGTCAAAGGTATTGGAGAGTGTAACGGCGTTGATCTCGTGCAACCGCACGTTGCGATATTCCTTGAGGTAGCCTTCAATCTGGGCAAAAAGCCATTCAGCAGGCTCGATGTAAAGTCCCGCCGAGTAGTAGTCGACCGTGGTGGGTGGCTGCTCTTCATTTGCCATGATCCAGACGTCGGATGTGACGGTATTGCTGAGCGAAATTTTATTCAGGAACTGGTAATTTCGGCTGTATCCGATCTCCCCAGACACCGGCAGCGAGGGGGCGATGGTCAGCTTCACCCTGGGCGACCATGCCAGGTATTGCCCGCTGCTGTAGTAGTGTAAACGGCTGCCGAGCGATGCATCGACCCATTCGGTTTCCGAGTAGTCGAATTGTCCGTACAGATCAATCTTGTGAGAACGGCGCGTGGTCAGAAACCCGGGCCGGTTAAATGAATCTTCAAAATATTCACCAAGGTAGTAGTTGTAGGTAAGCCCGGCTGTTGCAAACAGGGAGCCAAGATCGATATTGAACTGCTGGTCCGCTTTAAGTTCGTTCAGAATACTGCGGTTTTCAAAAGGGAAGATAAAGATCTGGAAACTGCCGGAGTCCCGGTTGAGGCGTGAGTAGGTGAAATCATCTTTAGCAAATTCGGTTCGATAAATGCTCAACCCGCCGGTAAAGTGGCTGTAAATATTGTCCGACAGCGACTCCTGGTACTGAAGGCTGAAGGCGGAATTATCCCACTCGTTCCTGCTGGTCACCTGCCTGAATTCCCTGTTTTCATCGCCGAACCGGAAGGTCCGGAACAGTCGCCGCGCCTGCTGTTCCGTCTGATCGCCGCCATAATAACCGCTTATGACAAAACGGCCTCCATCGCGACCCTCCAGGTAAACCTTGCCGTGCAGGTCGTAGAAATAGGCATCGGAATCATTCGGCCGAACGAGCCCCGTTTCCAGGTTAACAAGGTCTTCATCCAGCACTTCCCTGGGGCGGTCCACGTTCATACCCCACTGGATCAGTTCGGCATTGTTGAGCCAGTCAACCGAATTCAGGTACGAACTGCGCCCCGATATCAACCAGCTGCTGCGCCCCTTTTGCAGCGGTCCTTCCAGTGTCAGGCGGTAGGTGGTGTTGCTGACGCCGACCGTGCCCCCCGTGTTATTCAGGGAGCCGGTCTGTGTCACCAGCGAAAGCGTACCGCCGGGGGGAGCCGGGTACTGTGCCGGAGCGATATCGTAGTAGAAGCCGCTGCGTTGAAGCACATCCGCGTTAAAACTGTCCAGCAGGCCGAACAGATGGCTTTGGTTGAAGATGGTAAGCCCGTCCAGCAGTATCTGGAAGCCGTCGGAGGGGCTGCCGCGGATATTCATCTGGCCGCTCAGGGCAGGCGACAGGGCGGCGGATGGCAGCAGCTGCAGCGCCCGAACCGTATTGGCGTTACCCATCGGGCTGAATGTGCCGATATCCACCAGCCCCGCACTGTTTTTTCCGACCTGGCTGTCGTAGTTGGTACCGGTAACCACGAGTTCATTCGCGTCGATCCGTTCCGGGGTCAGCCGGAACGTGATATCGCGCACGGTGCCGCCCTCTTCCAGGTCCAGACGCATGTGTTCCGATTCGTACCCCACGTAGGAGCAGCGCAAACGGATCGCTGTCGTAGTATCCGACACGCTGCCACTGACCCGGAAGAATCCGCTCCCGTTGGCACTGACCCCGTTCACCTCTCCGCCGTGATTCCAGGTAACCGTGGCGAAAGGCAGGCGTTCGCCCGACCTGTCGTCAACCACCTGTCCACTGATCTGCATCCTGGAGGACGATCCCTCGGGGGATGGCCGCTCCCGCTTCCGGATGATTACCACCTGCCGGTAGGTACTGTCCACTCTGATATCGAGTTTGTGGGGAGCCAGGGCGTTCCGCAGGCGATCAAAAGGGGTAGCCGTCTCACTCTCATTTTGGAACTGCAGGGTGATGTCGGCAACCAGGGCCTCGCGATAGAGAAATCGAAACCCGGTTTCCTGCTGGATTCGCTCGATGAGATCCGGCAGGGCATACCGGGTGTTGCCGCTGGTCGTCTGCGCCCAGCCTGACTGCCAGCCGGGAACTGCCAGTAACAACAGGCAGATCATGAAAACAAATTGAAACTTCTGAGATCGCGATACCATGGGTGTTTGTAGCATTATTCATCAGCAGGTGTGAAGCGGTACGAGCGTTCACCGGTTTGTTCAAACCTGCCGTTGAGCGAGAGGGCGAGACTGTTCAATACGGCCTCCCTGTCTTCCAGGCTGATGGAACCGGAGAGGGAACTCTCCTGAACCCCGGTGGAGGCCTCAAGTTCAATGTTGAAATGCTGCTCCACCTCTCCGAATACATATTCCGCAGTCCGGTTGTTAAAGACCAGTTCATCACGCAGCCAGTCGGTAACTTCCGACTCGGAGATTTCGGCCAGCCGGGGCTGCTGCCGACCGGCGGCCAGGGTGGCGGCCTGACCGGGACTGAGCTCCAGGGTGTTCGTTCCCGATGGTCCCGCAAATTCCACCGAGCCCTCCTGCAGGTACACCTGGGTCTGGTCGCCCCAGCTACTTACGGTAAACCGGGTGCCCAACACGCGAATACGGCCAGGTCCCGATTCAACTTCAAACCGGCGTCTGCTGTTATGCTGAACGTTGAAGAAAGCCTCGCCGGCGAGTCGGTAGAGATGCCTGCTTTCGGTAACCTCCAGTTCGTAGAGGGAAGAATGGGGGCGCAATGTGACACGTGATCCGTCAGCCAGTTCAACAGCCATAATCTCAGATCCCGAATCCGCGAGTAGTACGGGCTGCTGCAGAACCTGGAAGTAGTAGATTCCGGCAAGTGCTGCCAAGAGTATCACCGCGGCTGCCGCCCATCGCATGGTGGTATGGGGGAATATCGATATCGGGGTAACCGATTCATCCTGTTCGCCCTGCTGCATCTCTTCCGAAATATGCTGCCACAGTGTTTCGGCGTCGGCAGCGGTTTGTGACTTGCGATATCGACGTTTATAGGCAGCAAGCTCCCTGACCAGCGGATCGTCAACCTGGTCGGTCGGGCGGCCTTCCCGCAGGAGTTCACCCACCCGGCGGGCAATCTGGAGATCCTTGTCGCTGTCAGGGAGCTGTGTTGCCATGATTACGGGTTATATCTGGTTGTAATTTTACAGGATTAAAAGGAACAGGAATATGAATAGGTGGTACGATCAGTCGTCATCCCCGTCATCGTCGTCATCACTTTCAAATTTAACTTCCACGGCCCGCAGTCTGGTAGAGCCATGTACGTTGCGTTCGACTTCACCTTCCGCTTCGACCCGGATTCCACGGTCCAGGGCATCCGCTACCTGCTGCAGGGTGGTGTAGTCGCCGTCGTCGTCGATTTCGGTGTTTTCATCCACCTGGATAATTACCCGGCCGGCCAGTTCAAATGTTCCCTGGGAGACATTCACCCCGGTGACAAATTGCTCAAAATCCCGCCGGTCATCATCCTCATCATCGTCATCAAACCGTCCGTGAAGTTCAAACTCCGCTTCGGTGGCGAGAAACCGTCCATCCCTAAAGGAACCTTCACCTTCCGACCAGACACGCCGGCCTGCGTCAACGGCTTCTTTGACCTCCTGCATTGAGGAAAGCCCGTCATCGAAATCAAACTCGGTATCGTCGTTAAAAAAGATCTGGCGACCGCTTCGCAGGGTAATTGACCGGTTTTCCTCGTTCACGGAAATGACGCGACCCTCATATTCGCGGTCCCGATCTTTGACGTCGCCGTCGTCGAGATTCACCTGAAAGACCTTGATATAGTCACGGAATCGAAGCAGTGCCGTGCCGTCCCCGTTCATTTCGACGGTACCGCGCATTGTTTTGCTACTCTCACTGCCGTTATTATTCTTATCGATAATCATTTCCCAGCTGAGCGTACCGGTCACGCCCTGTTCCAGCCCGTCTTCGGCCAGCTGCTTGTCGATCTCAATATTCAGGAAATTGATCTCCAGAGAGTAGTTGCGGATCAGGAAGTCACCGTTCGGTTTATTAATCTCCATCGAACCGTTGCCGTTGTGCACCCCGTCGATTTGCAGGATTGCGGAGGCGTCCGAAACACCGTCGATAAAGAAAGTGTCAATGCGTGTGAAGCTGGAGTTCCGTTTGGGAGTTTCCACCGTCCCGGTACGGTATCCGTGGAAATCGATCGATTCAATGCGGTTTTTTTCCGCTCTGGGTTCCTCTACAAACTCCCCGTTACTGTCTCTGAAGATATATTCCAGCGTATCCGACACCTCCTTCATGAACAGGGGGTTGTCTATAATCCGGTTAAATGAGACGGTGTGGATACCGGTCTCGGGATCGTAAGTGTAGCTGTAGTTTGATTCACGGCCGCGCCCGTCATCATCCAGCACGGTGGCTGACGGTGATTTGCCTTTTTGGAAGGTACCGATGGATTGTGTGGCAGTGAAACCGTCGCTTGAAACGGAGGTCAGGGCATCGTTGAGGCTGAGAATGACACCGCTGTTATCGGCCGAGAGCGACTCACCGAGTATCTGGCTGGCCGCTTCGAGGTCCTCGTTAGTTACCTCGTCTGAGATATCTTCGTCGCTGATGCTGTCGAGTGTACAACCCGAGGCGACGGTGAAAAGCAGGAGCAAAGCAGCCGCTGCCAGTCTGTGAAATGATCTCTTGTTTGATAGTTCCATGATTATTGGTTCTCCTTTTTTTGTTTATGTGTATAACGGAATCGATGCTATTTGTTGGTTATACACATAACCCGCGGGGATCCCCCCAATCGTTTTTACAAAAAATTCTGAAGCGCCTTTCGCATATCCTTGAATGCCAGCCCCATGTGATTTTCGATCGTCTTTACACTTACGTCCAGCACTTCCGCCGCTTCGCGGTAGGTGAACTCTTCCAGAAAACAGAGTTCGAAAACCCGGCTGCGTTTTTCTGGCATACTCTTGAGGGTCTGCCTGATCGCTTTTTCAAGATCGCGGGCGCGGGTCTTGTCCTCCGGCGTCTGGTGGGTTTCTCCCGCCGGCTGTTCTTTGGAATCGTCAAACTTCCTGTTATTTCGGATATGGTTCAGCATTCGGGTGTAGGCGATACGAAACAGGTACGAACGCAGCGATTTGTCCGGGTCTATGCCGTCGCGGTGCTCCCATATGTAAACAAAAGCCTGTTGAATGAGATCTTCGGCGGTTTCTTTGTCCATATTCCTGCTGCGCAGGTACCGGAACAAGGATTCCTGGTGGCGCTCAAAAAAATTGCGGAACGCCTCCTGATCTCCATTTTTTATCTGTGATGCAAGCTCCGCAGCATCCAGCTCCCTCTCTGCGGAAGAAGCTAGTGCCAGAATAAGAAATGGCAACAGGGGGAGATCCGTCATTTCGAGACAAATGGGTTGTAATTGATGTTACGGGCAAAGATGGGTAATTCCGTTTTTAATAACAATAATGCTTGTTTCGATACCGGTTCAGAGCAGCGATTGTCGTCAAACGCCTGCTGCCTTTGACCTGAGCCCGGCAGATTCCGCACACCAGCCGCGGGGAAAAGGGAAATTCGCAGCCTGGGGGATATGTTATTTTTGATTGTGACATACCTCATTGCCTTACATAACGTGAACTCGGGATAAGAAGGCACGTAAAATCTTTAAATTTAATTTCTATGTTGATGGCGTAATATTATGGATTGGATCTCTCCACTCCATCCCGAAATAAGCGAGATTCCGGTCGAGATGACGACAAAATTTGGGTTTTTGCCCTCCAAATAAAACCAACGGCGTCATTTCGAGCTAAGCGGTGACATTTTCTCCACCGCGCAGTCGAGAAATCTTATCCCTCTCGCCATGCTTACAACATGAAAATTCCTCCAACTCATTATCCGGAGTTCACGTCACATAAGAAATAATATTTGCCGAATGTGAGAAATGAGTGGGGTACTGCCCGCGGAGTACTCCATACGACAGGCTACGGAGTGCCAAACGTCCAACTACATTCTCCGGTAATAACGGTCGGAATTGACCATCGCACTGGCAGCAGGCTGAGTGTTATCGTCTGCCAGCGCCGGAACTGGAATCACCATTTGGCACTTGGATTTCGTTTTGCGTGTTCGCTCAGAGATCGACTGCCCGTTTACAGGCGAATACTCGCAGAGGCCACGGTTTAACTCAGTCGTCTGCAGGGTTTACGGGATATGGAACTATCTTCTGCCGACCGAATCGGGATGAATCTATTCTGATTCGGATCGCTCCTCCTCATTATGATCGCTGCTTCCGATTGATCGTATGATGCGTTGGTAAAGTTCCCGGAATCGTTCTTTCTCCTCTTCGGATACCACTTCAAGTTCTTCCATAAAAATAGCCGTCGGAATTTCTCTTTAAATTAGTTTTGTATTGTAGCTGATTGCCGTTCGGGAATCCCGAATGGAACACGGGCCATGATCACATCGGGTCGCAAATATTGACATCTGAAAGATAGAGGTTCCTCCAGATATTGTCTGTTAATTTATCGTAAATCCCAAATACGGATTTTATGATCTCCAGATGATTCTGTCTCGCAACGCACTGTTTTCGACTGCTGCACTGCGCTAAGTAGCTTTATACGACGATCAAAACTTACTGATATCAGGGGACAAATGCATCATTGTTAAAAGATGCTAAGCATTAATAAGCGAGGCCGTTCTCCAGGCTGATAAAGGGTTTCATATTCTAATGCCCGCAATAGGGAAAAGTCGTATATTGAAGTGCATGTGGGCTTATTCCATTGCAAGGTTTTTGTGATCATGATAATCACAATGTGATGGAGTGGATGTGAAAAACATCTCAAAAAAAATATCCCTTCGTTCCTTTCTCACGATTGGTCCCTACGAAAAAGATGAGAACTTCGTGGAGCTGTTGAGGCAAAGAGCGCAACAGGGTATGTTCCTTTATGTTCTGCTGGGCTTCCTGGTTGTCGTGGTGTATGTTGCCCTGCATATTTTCCTGGTTCACAAATCCCCTTCCTGGGCCTTTACCGGCCTTGACGCAGATACTCAGATCTCCCTGTTTGACAAGGGGTTTATTCTACTGGGCGGTATTACCATGATCCTGGTATCCTATACCTCGCTTTCGCTCAGATCAATGCGAATCCTGTTATTCCTGCTGGTGATCCTGATATGTCTGGCCATGATGATGGATGATATTGCCACCTATGATGTCACGTTTACCACGGCTTACACCTCGCTGGTTCTGCTGGTAACGGTTTCTTCCGTTCCCTACACGGGTTGGCAAGTCGTCCTGCTTTGTCTCGTCATTATAATTTCAGGTATTCAGTTTCTCGGTCTTGTCCCGCCAATGCTCGGGCTGCTACCAATGGACATGAAGATCTCTCAGACCATTTATATCTCTGTCTTTTCCCTTCTGCTTACCGGCATCTCCTCCCAGATCTATCTGAACCGGTACCGGCAGTACCGGGCGAGACAGCAGGCCGAGCGGCTGGGAAGGAAACTGAAGGAACGGTCCATAATTATGGAGAAACTCAAGGACAGGTCTGAGCAGCAGGCAATGCAGCTGGTTGAGAATGAGAAACTTAAGGATCGCTTCTTTGGGAATATCAGTCATGAACTCCGGTCTCCACTGACGGTTATTCTCGGGCCGCTGCATGATCTGCTGAACCAGGATACCCAAAGTGAAGAGATGACGCTGGATTCCTCCGTGGTCAGGTTGATGCATCGTAATGCCCACCACCTGCTGCAGCTGATAAACCAGCTGCTGGATCTTTCAAAAATTGATTCTGGTAGCTTGGACCTGCAACGTGCGACGATCGACCTGTCGGAATTTGTGCACGACCGTGTTAAGTCTTTTATCCCTCTGTCCGAATCGAAACAGCTGGAAATAGAGGTACACAAGGGTGTAGCACCACTGTACATCAACGCTGATCCTGAACTGCTTGGCCGTGTAATCGGGAATGTGATCACCAATGCGATCAAATATTCTGAATCCGGTGGCGGCATCGCCGTTACCATCGGTCGTTCTTGCCGAAGCCCCGATAGGGCACTGATCACGGTAACGGACAGCGGACCCGGCATTTCGGAGCAGGACTTGCCTCACATATTCGACCGGTTTTACCGGGGGACTCAGTCCGCAAAAAATCACGCAGCGGGAACCGGGATTGGGCTTGCCTTGGTGAAAGAGATTACGGAACTGCACGGTGGAAGAGTATCTGTGAAGAGCACCAGGGGAGAAGGCAGTACGTTTATGGTCGAACTTCCGGCAACACCAATTACAGGATTGATACCTGCAAATAACAAGAGTACAGATTCGGTATCCCGTAAAAACCGCGGGAAAGCGGGAAGAAAAGTGCTCGTGAAACCATTACCAGGCAGCAGGATGAACGATTCCGAATTCAGGAGAGCAGAAAGCGATCGCCCCTGTATCATACTCGTCGACGATAATGCGGATATGCTGGAATATCTTCATCCCAAATTATCGCGGTATTACCGGGTGATTGCCCTGGATGACAGCAGCCTGGTAATGGAAAAAATCCGGGAGGAGCCGGTAAAGCTGGTTATCAGCGATGTGATGATGCCAGAACCG
>JAWVZC010000158.1:0-9166 GCA_033722415.1 Balneolaceae bacterium
GACCAGCTCACCGAAGAACGCTATGTGTACAGAGAACCGGGTTCGGGTACGCGGATGGTGATGGAAAAACTGTTGAGACAAAAGAATATCACCCCGGATATCGCCATGGAGCTGAGCACCAATGAAGCGGTCAAACAGGCGATCATGGCGGGTATCGGGATTTCACTGATCTCAAGCCTTAGCCTGGTAACCGAGTTGCCGATGAAGAAAATTGCGATTCTCGATCTGGAGGAGCTGCCCCTGGCTACGCAGTGGCACCTGGTATTCAAAAAAGATAAGATGCTAACCCCGATTATCGAAAATTTCCTGGATTTTCTGACCGACCAGAATGTGGAGCAGTATCTTCCGGAGTAATCCCCTGTTCCGGACAGTGTAAACTTTATGGTTACTTTTTATTATATTCGGACTCCAATCCGGAGATACCGGGGAAAATATTCGTGAAAAACCTGTTAATCGAATCGCATAGATATAGATAAAGATATGGATATTGACACACCTTCAGATACCTTCAAAAACATCAGCTTCAAAAAGCAGGATCAATTCAAAAAGCTGGTTTCGCATCTGGAGGAGAATGTCTCGTCAGCTGACCATCACCTCTGCCTGTTCCTGGGATTGTATGAACAGTCGAAGAAGAAAGCACTGAAACAGGTGGCACAGGCAACGGGACTTGAGGTCAAAAAAATCGACTTCAACGATATTATCTCCAAGGTTGAACAGGAAACATATGACAACCTCGACGAGCTGTTTTACGACCTCGACAAGAAACAGAAACTGATCTACTTTACGAACGGTGACAAACTCTGTGGTGCCTATACCGGGTTCACCCATTCCAAAGTGAAGTATGCAACACCCCAGGAGCGGTATTTCCTCAAAAAGGTGAAGGATTTTGAAGGACTGGTCATTATCGACATCTCTGAATATGACAATGCAGATGAAACCATGCTCCGTGCGGCGCAGTCCATTGTAAAGTTTCCCCTGCCGGACTCCCGGCTCCAGCGCTTCTGGTGGCACCTCAAGCACTACTCGCTGCACGGGTTCGATATCAAAACGAAACGCCCGGATCGCTACCTGGAAGGGTCGGTGTAACGAGCCCCTAATGTTAATCCCGCCATCCCTCCTGGCTAAACGCAGCGGCAGGGAAAATTTGCTCGTACGTCGATTGCCGGTCCCCTCCCAGACCGACATTGCCGGTTATCCCTTATTTCTATAACAACTAAGATAATTCCTTTTACCCCGTTGCCTATCAGAGGCTGGCAAAAACTGACGGCCTGGTTTTTTAAACTACGGGCAAATCACTGCGAAATGTTTCCCCTCAGGTTCGCTGTACCGACAACGGTTTGTAACCGTGGAACCGTATCGTTTCCTGCACCCTGGTCGGAATGCCTTACGGAAGAACAATTTCCGGGTGAAAATATCCGGACTAAAGGTGCAGAAATACCTGAAAAACCCAATAACTTTCGCCTGTAAGCTCCGTAATAGTCCCCGTGTTAAAAACAATTCCGCAACCATCCATTGAATAAACTATTCCATTTTCTGCCGGTTTTTGATCAGAAATTCCTGATATTGCCGGACCGGTAGTTGCGATACGTTCATTTTGGAACATCAAAATTTCGATATTGATACGGAAGAAAAGCAGGCCGGTCCACCAGACCGCAGGGAATGGTATGTTCAACTGTTGCGAGATATACTTGGTTCCATTAAGGGGATCGAGTACGACTTCACCCGGGGCAGTATCGGCCGTGCCATCTTGCTGCTCTCCATACCTATGGTCCTGGAGATGGCGATGGAATCGATATTTGCGGTTGTGGATATCTTTTTTGTCGCCAAACTGGGAGCCGATGCCGTCGCCACCGTAGGGATTACCGAATCGATCCTGACGTTGATATATGCCATTGCCATGGGCCTCAGTATGGCGACGACAGCAATTGTTTCGCGCAGGATCGGCGAGAAAAACAGGGAGGGAGCCGCCATATCGGCCGTTCAATCCATCATCGTGGCGATCCTTGTTTCGCTGCCCCTCTCCCTGGCGGGAATCTTTTTCGCCCCCGACATCCTCGACCTGATGGGAGCGAACAGTGAAATGATCAGCGAACTCTATCCGTATACCGCGATTATGCTGGGTGGAAATATGATCATTATGCTACTGTTCATCATCAATGCTATCTTCCGCGGTGCCGGCGATGCCGCCATTTCCATGCGGGTGCTGGGAGTAGCAAACCTGATCAATATTATCCTGGATCCACTGCTGATTTTCGGTATCGGGCCGTTCCCGGAACTCGGTATCACGGGTGCGGCCATCGCCACCACCACGGGCCGTGGGCTGGGAGTGGTGTACCAGTTCTATTTGTTGACAAAAACGCACAACCGTATCAACATACGGGCAGAGCACTGGCTGCTGGACGTGCCCATTATGAAGAAGCTGTTCCGGCTTTCGCTTGGCGGGATCGGTCAACACCTGATAGCCACTTCGAGCTGGATCGGACTGGTGCGGATCATCGCCGTTTTCGGTGCGGAGGCCCTCGCCGGCTATACCATCGCTATCCGAATTTTAATTTTTTCGATACTGCCCTCCTGGGGTATGAGTAATGCGGCCGCCACACTGGTGGGACAGAACCTAGGAGCCGGTAAACCCGGGCGTGCCGAGCGATCCGTATGGATAACGGGGATCGTCAATATGACATTCCTGGTACTGATCGGCATCGGGTTCTTTTTATGGGCCGAAGAGCTGGTACTGCTGTTTACCACCAACCAGGAAGTGGTATCCATCGGCACCCTCTGCCTGCGCATCATCTGCCTGGGGTACCTGTTTTATGCCTGGGGGATGGTCATTTCACAGGCGTTCAACGGGGCCGGAGACACGGACACCCCCACCCTGCTCAACTTTATCTGTTTCTGGCTGGTGGAAATCCCCGTTGCCTACCTGCTGGCTTTGACCCTGGATATCGGGGAAGAGGGGGTATTCTACGCGATTGTCATAGCAGAATCGATGCTGGGTATTCTGGGGATCTGGCTTTTTAAAAAAGGAACCTGGAAAACCCGACAGGTATAACCGGCTTTATCCCGTTCAACGCGGTACCGTCGGGCTGCGGAGGGTTACCCCGCATCACTCGCTTGAAACAGGAACCTGAAGCCCAGCCACTGGTTCATAACGAAGGATGGGAAATGGCTTGGGAAAGATCCTGCAGAAACCTATTTTTCGGATTCTATGCAAGAACCTGAAAAACCACTGCCTACAGACTGCTGCGGATCAGGATGTGAACGCTGTGTCTATGACATTTACGTGGAGCAGTTGAAGCAGTACCGAGCCTGGAAAAAATCGCAACAAAAAGACCAAACAGGAACAGACCATGGCCTTGAACGTGAAGCGTGATACCGGAGGTCGCCGCGGAAAAACCGTAACCATGATTACCAATATTCAACACAACCCGCAGGTGATTGAAGACCTTGAGAAAAAACTGAAAAAACATTGCGGGGCCGGCGGTACCAGCTACGCAAAAACCATCGAAATCCAGGGGGACCATGTTGACAAGATCAAGGCCTTTCTCCGGGAAGAGGGTTTTGACGTCAAATGAAGGGTTGAACCACCCTTACCGGACCACTCATCCTCTACCCAAAAATACTTATTACAATTTGACCACATTATGGACTTGACAATATCAGACGAACAATACCGGAAAATTTTTAAACTGATTGAAAGCAGTGACAACCCAGTCGGAATTGACGCCGGGAAAACCCATGTCCTTATCCTGCATAAACTCCTTGAAATTGAACGCAGGCTGGAAGCTCTTGAAAAGAAAATAAACTGAACAAGGTAATGAACCTTTCTGTGGAACGAACCACCTGTTATGTACTCCTGTTTTTTCTGTTGCCTCAGCTGGGGAGTGCACAATGGCAGCTGGGACCGTTTGAGAAGTATGAGGGGAATCCCATATTAACTCCGCGTGGAAACAGCTGGGAGGCCAAAGATGTGTTTAATCCCGCCGCATGGACCAACGGCGAAACTGTTTACCTGTTGTACCGGGCCGAGGACTCTACCGGCATCGGCGAGTGGAATGGTACCTCCCGTATCGGGCTTGCCACCAGCAGCGACGGAATTCATTTCAGCAGGGAACCGAAACCCGTTCTGGAGCCGACGGAATCGTGGGAGCTGCCCGGCGGGTGTGAAGATCCCCGGATAACAAAGATCAATGAAACCTATTACCTCACCTACACGGCATACGACGGGGAAACAGCCCGGCTTGCCCTCGCCACCTCAACCGATCTTCACAAATGGAAGAAACACGGTCTTCTGTTTCCGAAACGGGGTTGGACAAAAGCGGGTGCCATCCTCAACACACCGGTAAACGGCAAATATTGGATGTATTTTGGCGATACCAACATCTGGGCTGCCTGGTCTACCGATCTGGTTACCTGGACCGTGGTCGAGGAACCGGTAATGAAACCCCGGGAAGGGAAATTCGACAGTCGCCTGGTGGAACCCGGGCCTTCACCGGTTATGACGGAAGATGGAATTCTTCTGCTCTATAATGGCGCAGATGACGACCTCGTGTACAATGCCGGGCAGGTTCTCTTCGACAGCAACGACCCCACGAGAATAATCGCCAGGAGTGATACGTCGTTCCTGCAGCCGGATTCAGAACTGGAGCGGCACGGGCAGGTTCCGAACGTGGTTTTTATTGAAGGTATGGTACCGTTTAACAATTCGCGGTTTCTCTACTACGGAATGGGAGATTCCGGTATAGGGGTGGCGACAGAACAGTAGCCACAGCCTGCAGGTCTGCCGTAATCACGGTTTCCCTCCTCGAACCATCTGTACTTTTTCCCTGATAGCCAAGATGTTTCTTTTTGTGTGAACAAACTACCGTCCACCGCGGGGATTGATCACTAACGAATAATAGGTAATGATGCGTGTAGCGTGATTAGTAAGCAGTTCCAAATAACAAAAAAGCGAACACGGGGTTCACAAATCCATTGGCCTGAGATACTCCAATGTGCGGCAAACATCCCTGCGCCAGAAAACTCCTAGCATCTGTCTGCCTGGTGCCGCACGGGGAAGAATATCCAGGTTTTCTGGTGACTGCTGCGCTGTCGGTTCGTTAGGCCCGGCCACTGTCGTGGTTTTCCCAAGTAGAAAAACCTCCAATTTCAGTGTGTATTGTACACGCGGTAAGACGGCGTTTGAACACAACCCTGCCGAATACGCGGTTTCTTCGGAGTATGCTGCAAAGCATCCCAGCATTTGAGTTGCTTATTTCGCCCGCTATTGGTATACATTGGCTGAGCATTCGTATAAAAAACCCAGGTTATTAGCGGAATTACGGGCTTGCGATACCATTACTGGCTGCTTGCTCCCGTCAGCTTTGCGGCAGCCTGTCTGATTCTCCGCATCCTTTCGGCGCTATGGGTCAAAAAGATGCGTAGCGAAGGGATTGAGCAGGTATTTTTTAATAATTTTCGCAAAAGCATAACATATAGGGAGTAATCACGTCTAATACTATTTTGCAAAGAACGCCTGCTTGATAGAAGCGGCATTTCATCAACCCAAATCAGCTAATTATGCAAATGAAAAAAATTATGCGAGTTCCACTGCTGCTCCTGTACCTGTTCACTGTTACGGGAGTAGTGTTGGCACAGGATGGATATACCAAGGTGAAGGAGATGGGAGGAATCGAAGAGTACCGTCTAAACAGCAACCAGCTGACGGTACTGCTTATGGAGGATCATTCCGCCCCGGTCCTGACTTTTATGGTTACCTATAACGTGGGCTCCAGAAATGAGGTTACCGGCACCACCGGGGCCACCCACCTGCTGGAACACCTGATGTTCAAGGGGACCGACAAGTACAACCGGGAAGACAGCACTGGCATTGATGCCCTGCTGCAAAACCGGGGGGCCATTCTCAATGCCACGACCTGGCTGGATCGAACCAATTACTACGAAAACCTGCCCAGCGAACACCTGGAGCTGGTTGTAGATATTGAAGCTGACCGGATGCGCAACCTCTGGCTGCGCGAGGAGGACCGCCGCCCGGAGATGACCGTGGTGCGTAACGAGTTTGAACGGGGCGAAAACAGCCCGTTCAGTGCACTTAACAAGGAGATCTGGGCATCCGCCATCATCGCCCACCCCTACCACCACTCCACGATCGGGTGGCGATCGGACATCGAGAACGTACCGATCGAGAAGCTTCGCGCCTTTTATGACACCTACTACTGGCCCAATAATGCCACGGTCACCGTCATCGGTGATTTTGAACGATCGAATGCCCTCAATTTAATTAAAAAATACTACGGTGAAATTCCCGCTTCACCCAACCCGATTCCGGAAGTCTATACCGAAGAACCGGAGCAGGAAGGAGCCCGGCGTGTTGAACTGAAACGGGCCGCACAGCTGGGTGTTGTGGGGATCGGGTTCAAGGCCCCGGAGGGCTCGCACGAGGATTACCTGGCGCTCAGCGTGCTCGACAACATTCTATCCAACGGCAAAACCAGCCGGCTCTACCGTAAACTTGTGGACCCCGGAAAGGCGACAAACCTGTTTAATTTCTATTTCCCGTTCCGTGATCCGAGCCTCTTTGTTTCCTACGCCTTCCTGGCCCCGGGGGCTAAACACCAGGAAGTTGAGGAGATGCTTTGGCAGGAGATTAACAACATCAAGGAGAACGGCGTAACCCAGGCTGAAGTGGACCGTGCAATCAACCAGATTACCGCCCAAACCGCGTTCGACCGGGACGGATCGTTCTCCATTGCCAGCCAGATCAATGAAGCCATTGCAATGGGTGACTGGACATTTTACCTGCGGTACCCTGAAGAAGTAACAACGGTTACGCCAGAGCAGGTTCAGGAGGCGGTTCGGACCTATTTTGTCGCCGACAAGAGCACGACCGGGTATTTCATCCCCAAAAATTCCGGCAGCGAGGAGGAGGGCACCGTCTCCAGCAATTCGCGAACCTCGGATGAACTGAAATCGATGCTCTATTACCGGGACCATGAGTTTGACGCTGCAGGCGTCGGCTGGGATGGCGAACTTATCAGCGAACAGCCGACCAATTCCGATCCCGATACCGACCTGGCCGGGAAGATCACCCGGACCACGATCGGCGACATGGAACTCTACACAATGCCCACCGGGGTGAAAGATGTGATAACAATCAAGGGCAGTCTTGCAGCCGGCGACTGGTACAGCCCCGAAACAAACAGCATGATTGCCGACATGACCGGTAACATGCTGGATAAAGGCACCATCGACAAAGATAAATTCGAAATCGCGGAGGAACTGGAAAACCTGGGGGCTTCCATCGACTTTAGCGTGGGAGCACATACCTTGACGTTCAACGCCAAGTGCCTCGCCAGGGATCTGCCCGTGGTCATGGCCCTGCTGGCGGAACAGCTCAGGGAACCGCGGTTTGACCCGGCGGAAATGGAGAAACTAAAAGTGCAGAGAAAAGGAGCCTTCCAGCGCAGCATGGAGAATACCGGCTATATGGCGGAATCTACCCTTTCACAGATCCTCTATCCCAAACAGCATCCCAATTACCAGGTGCCGGTCGAGCAGCTGATTGAAGATATCGACGACGTGACGGTCGACGATCTCAAAACATTCCATACCGCCCACTACGGTACCCGGTCGCTTGATATTGTGGCTGTCGGCGACCTCAATACCGAACGGATAGAACGAGAAGTTCGAAGCGCATTTGACGGCTGGAGCGGGGGAAATACCTACCGAACCGGTACACCGGTTCAGCTTCCCGCCGGAAATGTTGAGGAAACGGTATACATGGAAGATAAAACCAGTGTATCGGTTCAAATGGGCATCCCGATCACGATTGACGAGGATCACCCGGACTACCTGCCGCTGATGCTGGGTACCTATGTGCTCGGCGGCAATTTTTCCGCCCGGCTGATGTCTACCGTAAGAGACAGGGAGGGATTGACATATGGAATCGGTTCAGGTATCTCAGGGGCAACCATGAGTGATGGCCACTGGAACCTCTCGGCCACCTTTGCCCCGGACCTGCTTGAACAGGGTATGAAATCGACCCTGCGGGAACTGCGAAACTGGGTGGAGAATGGCATCACTGCCGGGGAGCTGGCCGCCAAAAAATCGACCATTTCGGGATCTGCCAAAGTCAGGCTGGCGACTACCGGGGGTATGGCCAACTATATTCACGATCTTGCACTCAGGGACAAGCCGGTTTCCTATGCGGACCAGTATTTCCGGGAAATCGAGTCACTAACACTGGAACAGGTAAACAGGGCGATACGCTCATACATAGATCTTGACAAACTCGCGATTGTCAAGGCAGGCACAGTAGACACGTTGAAATCAAGATAAGTTCCGTTTCCAGCGGCTAGTTACGGTACAGGGATTTTACCGGTTCACTATCGCGGTAAAATCCCTGTTTATTTAAAAAAAGGTCTCAAAGACTGACCTTGCTCTCCCGTTTGGGATCGAGATCATAGAGCGAGGATACCGTGGCCTGTACCGTTTTGTACCAGTCATTGCCATACTTATCATTGATCTCGTAAAAATCGGCAAAATCCGGTTTGCGGGTTTTCATCTTCCACTCCTGGTTCTTGGCTTTGTATGTCGGGTCGATATGCAGCAGCTCGTGAAACAGGACCATTTCACGCGTTTTTTCATCCAACATGTCCCACATCTCCCCGGAAATCTCGATCAGGTAATCGTTCCCGGAATAGTACTTGACCTCCCGGGAAGCCTTCATGCATTTTGCGGCCCGGTACTTGGTAACATTCGGGTAGACGAGAAAATATCCGATGGACGCCGGCCCGAATTCCAGGCTTTCCCGTTCGATGACCCGTTCTGCAATAGTTTCCACTTCGGGTGATTCCATCAATTGCTTGTCGCTGTGGCTGACGGTATCGCCGGGCTTCAGAAAATCGTTGTCTTTCATAAAATGTATAGGAAAATAGAGTTCGCGGTTAATTTCAGGTTTCAGAAACTTGAGAAGAGGTAAAAGTATCGGATTCCAGGGATTATTTCAGCAATTAATCCCGAATAATTTAGACATCTTGTGAGATTACCCTCTTGTCTGGCAGGCCGGGCAGAAGTATAGTTTACGCCCTCCCGTCCTTGTAAATTCAATGGTCTTACCGCACTTGTGGCAGAAGTTCCCGTCACGCCCGTACACGTAGTGACGGTAATC
>JAWVZC010000159.1:0-9113 GCA_033722415.1 Balneolaceae bacterium
GGCATCGTTTTTCCTGGTAACCAGGAGGCTTTTATCGATATCCAACCCGGTTGATTTGTGCAGTAGAACCAGGTGATAAATCCAGCTCTCCATCAGGTCGCTATACCGTTGCCTGCCATAACGGAAAAAGAGCTGGTAATTCCGGTAGAGTGAGTTCAGAACCCCCGTCAGCAGAAATTCTCCTGCCTCAATACGCACCTCCACACGCTCTTGCCCGGGTTCTGACAGCAGGGATTGCAGCGCTTCACAGAATTCAGTGACCTCCTTCTCCTTTTCCTCGTATATTTTCCGGCCCGGCCATCCCTCGGGAAGCAGGCCTTTAGCTTTGGCAATCTGTCGGTAGTTGGTAATCTCCCTGCCGTGGAGTTGCCGGTCGAGCAGCTCATTGCCCAGCAGGTAGTTTTCGAGCCCGCCCATCTCAAACGGCTCCCGATCTTCGGTCAACAGGGCGTGATCCCTGATCTGCAGCCCCAGACGCTGTTCAGCAAGGTACCGAAGCGGATGCCTGAAAAAACGAACAAGGTCGCGTATACTCACCTTTCTGAACGACTCCCCCGCCTCCGGCAACCGTTCATCGCCGGACATAAAATGTCGTTGTCCATTTTTCGGCGGCCGATCTTTCAACCGGCGGTAGATTTCAGCGGATGTCTCAGAATAGGTGACAAGCTCATTCTGCTCACGATCAAAGTATTTTCGGCTGAATGCCTGCAGGGGATGTTTTACGACCAGTTCTTCCGGCTTCACATCGTTTGCACTTGCCAGGGAGTCAAGTAGTTCGCTTACCAGCACCGATGGGGGACGGGGAGAATCATCCCGGTCGCTTTGACCTATATAGCTTACATAAAAAAGCCTGCGGGCTGATCTCAGCGTCTCCAGGAACAGGTATCGGTCATCATTTCGGGTAATCCGATCCCCTGGCCTGGGATGGCGCGACATCAAGTCGAACTCCGGGGTTACCCTGCTGCGCGGAAACACGTCATTATTCATACCGATCATCGCAATAACCTTGTGGGGTAGGCTCCGCATCTGGTCGAGCCCGCTGAACGTTATCCCGTGTCCCCGGTATCCGCCGCGACCGGCCTCAGCCGTCAGCCTGCGGGTGATATAATCACGAATCACGGGGTACCTCACTTTTTGCTTGAGTGCCGCCAGATCGGCATATTCCCTGAATTGATCGAACAGGCCAACCAGGGTTTTATATCCGGAACTGTAACGATCATCGGCGGGTAGAAAATCAGAGAGCAGGTCGTTCAATACACGACACCATTCAGTCGGCGTATGGGGGGAGTAAACCTGTTTTCTTGCATGCTGCAGGCGGGTCAGAAAACGGGAGAATTTACCCAGCAGAATCGCATCTTCGCTGTTTTCAAGGGACCCGTGCGGGTACAGCCCGTTGAACAGTTCATTCTCAAACCGTGAGGTAAATCCCATCATGAGACGATTCAGGGCGTTGACCCAGGTAAACTGGGTACCCCCGGGCAGATCCATCGCGTGTTTATCCGCTTCACTGAGTCCCCAGCGTACCCGTGTATCGCCGATCCATTCCTGCAGCCGCTCCAGTTCATCCTCGCTAATATCGAAATGGCGGCGGACAGATGTGGCGTAGAGCAGGTCAACCACTTCTGTGACTTTGAAGCGGCTTTCAAGCAGTTCCAGCAGATTCACAAATACCTGGAACATCTCTTTACGGGGGCCCGAATAATCCTCCATGATATGAAACGGGATATCGGGGAGTTCTTCCTGCCCGGAACCGAAAACCGCCCGGATAAACGGGGCGTACGTTTCAATATCCGTGCATAGGACCAGAATGTCATCAGGTTCCAGAGTTGGGTGCTCTTCCCCGTCAAAACAGGCCAGCAGGTTGTCGTGGAGCACCTCCACTTCTCTCTGCGGGCTGTGGCAGGAATGAATCTGCAGTTCCGGAAATTCGAACCCGGAGCTGCCCCTCCCGTTATTCGGCTGGTCAAACAAGTCGGGGGTTCTGCCGGCTTCCGTCCGAGAGCCGCCGTTCTGCACAGCGCCGGTGCTGTTTCCCCGAATAACTTCCGTCGTTACCGCGATATCGGTGGTGTATTCCTGCAGCAGCGCTTTAAATTCCCTGCCTTCTTCACCCCACGACTGATCCAGTTCGGGATACCGTGGACGTTCCGGGGCCATCATCCGGAACCAGTGAACATCCACCAGACCAGATAGCGTGGCAAACAACTCTATAAACGCCGGAGGCAGGCTGGACAAACCGAACAGCGTTATTCGTTCCGGGAGGTCGGCGGTTTGCAGCTTATCCCCTCCTATTTTCTGCATGAATGATCGGTGGATCTGGGCCCGGTGATTGTGGTCAATCGCCGTAAAATGTTTGTCCCACCGGTCCTTCAGCCTGTTCCAGAGCCCGGCCTGCCAGGCCTCAGTCCGGTCCAAAGGCAATTTCGAACTCTCCTCCCACCGCAAGATCATATCGGGACGGTATACCAGGTACTGATCAAACAGGTCTGCAATCTTCACAGCCAGTTTCCAGCATTTGACGGCATCCCATTCCCCGGCCTCACCCCGGATATAGTTCCACGCTTGACGGTATGGAGCCTCATCTGGCAGGTCCTGCAGCTCCTCGAATATCGCCAGGCTCATCGGTCCCCGGTCGGAGGGGAGATTCTCCGGTATATCACTATGTGCGCTCCGGTAAATCGACCACACCCGTTCTGCCGGAAATTCGAACGATACATTGGCGGCAATACCCGAGCCGCGGGCCAGGGTTGTTGACAGCCACCGGGCCATTCCGTGATTCTGGACGATTACGATCTCGGTCGCCAGCGGATCTTCCGGCGGATTGTTCGCCATTAATTCGTTGAACCTGGCGGACAACTCCTCAAGTTTTTTTGATTGGTAAAACGTAAGCATCGAGCTGGTTCAGGCGGAGTTAGTTAGACCTCCACAAGGTATAAATTCTGCAGTAACATGGTGAAATATATTTAAAAAGATCCCGGATGCAACGGGAAATCCCAGCTCCGGGCTATGAAGTATCTGCCCAACCCGGATATCGCCAGCATCACAGATTCATTTTTTCTTTTTACTGGTTACAAAGATATATTCAATGCCGTGACAAGAACTCATTGTCCCATTACACCACAACCCGTGTTTGATGCTTTACGAACCATCCATAATCCCCAAAAATGTCGGCTGGATTGAGGTTATTTGCGGCGGCATGTTCAGTGGAAAAACAGCAGAGCTGATCCGGAGAGCCAAACGGGCCCACATTGCCGGTCAAAATGTCATTGTCGTCAAACCGGCTGTCGACAACCGGTACAGCGACCGGGAGATTGTCTCCCACGATGAATCGGCCCTTCCCGGCCTGGTTGTTGATACAGCCGACCAAATTGTGCTGCTGACGGGGGAATCGGACGTCATCTGTATCGACGAAACCCAGTTTTTTGACAATCGCATCATCCAGGTCTCGAATACCCTTGCCAACGACGGCAAGCGTGTGATCGTCGCCGGGCTGGACATGGATTATGAAGGGCGTCCGTTTGAACCGATGCCCCAGCTGCTGGCCATCGCGGAGTACGTAACCAAATTGCACGCCATCTGCTCTGAGAGCGGCGTTATGGCTCACTATTCCCAGCGTATTGTGGAGAGCGAAGACCGTTTGCTGGTGGGTGAAACCGACGTCTATGAGCCGCGGGCCCGCCACTGCTTCCGCCCACCGGTCGATAAGCGCCGGGGAAAACCGATTCGACCTTTGGCACCGGAACCCGGGCAGGAGCCTCAGGAACCGTCACCCCAATCCCGTAAGAACAAAGACATTGATGATTGATATACTACGCGGTATGCTCGGCATGGTCGCAATTGTTGCTATCGCCTGCGCATTCAGCAACAACCGGAAAGCGGTAAGCTGGCGGCTGGTCGGCACCGGGCTGGGGATACAGTTTATCCTGGCGGTGTTTATCCTAAAGGGCGATGTTATGGCCGCTGCTTGGACACCGCTTGGCTGGCCCAAGGCGTTCTTCAGCTGGCTCTCCTCTTTTTTTGTAATTGTACTCGATTTCACCACCGAGGGAGCCACCTTCATCTTTGGTGACCTTGCCAAAAGCCCTGGCACCGAAGGAAGCATGGGGAACTTTTTTGCCTTCCAGGTATTGCCCACCATCGTCTTTTTTGCCTCCCTGACGGCCATCCTGTATCACTACGGTATCCTGCAGCGTGTAGTCGAATATATGGCCAGGGGAATGCAGAAACTGATGGGTACAAGCGGAGCCGAATCACTTTCGGTCGTCTCCAATATCTTTGTGGGCCAAACAGAAGCCCCGCTCGTGATCAAGCCGTTCATATCCCGGATGACGCAGTCGGAATTGCTGGCGGTTATGACCGGCGGCATGGCTACCATCGCGGGGGGGGTGATGGCGGCCTATGTACAGATGCTCGGCAACTCGTATGCGCAGGCCCACGAGGTATCGCTCGATGTGGGACGGTTGCTGTTTGCAGAACAGCTGCTCGGGGCCAGCCTGATGGCCGCACCCGCAGCCCTGGTTATTGCCAAAATCCTATACCCCGAAACCGATACGCCGGAGACCAGCGGCGATGTAACCATGAACGTGGAAACCCCCGATGCCAACGGCATCGATGCGGCGGCCAGCGGCGCTGCCACAGGATTAAAACTGGCGGCCAATGTCGGTGCCATGCTGTTGGCGTTCATCGCACTGCTGGCCATGGGCAACTATTTCCTAGAACAGATTGGAGACCTGACCGGCATCAACAGCATGATAGCCGGGGGAGCCCTGCGTATCGAGATGATTCTCGGATGGCTTATTTCACCCATAGCCTTTATTATAGGGGTGCCGTGGGCGGATGCCGTCAATATGGGATCGCTGCTGGGTACTAAAATCGTGCTAAATGAGTTTGTAGCATACACCCAGATGGCGGATCTTGTGGAAACCTCGTCACTGACAGATAAAACCACAACTATGGCTACGTTCGCCCTCTGCGGTTTTGCCAACTTTTCCTCTATTGCTATCCAGATCGGCGGCATTGGCGGATTGGCCCCAAACCGGAAATCGGACCTGGCTAAATTCGGTCTGAAAGCGGTGGCGGCCGGGACCATGGCCAACCTGATGACGGCCACCATAGCGGGAATGCTATTTTAAGGGTATCAAACCGATGAATACACATGGATTGACTGCGTGGGTTGTAATGATAACTCTCACCCTCCTGTTGGGGTGTAACAACCAGAACGCCGGGGATACGGGAGACCGGCTGGCCCGGGTCGGCAGCGAAATACTGACCTACCGCGAAGCAGCCGAACAGCTGCCCGACTTTATGCTTGAACAAGACAGCCTGGCTACACTGCGGAACTACCGGGAAGACTGGATCAGGAGGCAGGTTATCCTGCAGGAGGCAGAGCGGATCGGAATCGAACAAAACCGGGACCTGCAAAAACGGCTTCAGCGGCTTCGTGAAGAGATGCTCATGCAGGGCCTCAAGGATTATGTTTTGGCGCAGTATGAGAAGGACCTGGAAATCACCGACGAAGAGGCCCGAAATTACTATCAGGAACACAAGGATCAACTGGTGCTCAATGAACGATACGTGCGCTATCGGCATTTGGTAGCAACTAATCACGAGAATGCACAATCGGCACGCCGAGATCTGATGCGAGGCATTGAGTGGCCCGAGGTGGCACGCAAGTACTCGTTAAACGCGGACGCCAAGATCCAGGAGTCGGAAAAATTCTGGCCGATCTCCATGGCCCTTGCGGAGAATAATCCTATGAACACAATGCTCAAGAGGATCGGTATTACGGAAATTTCACCCATCAGGCGCGTGGGCCGTAACTACCACTTCGTACAGCTTATGGATACGCGCCCGGAGGGTGAACATCCGGACCTAGACTGGCTGATCGGCCAGATCAAGGAGTGGATGCGTCTTGAAAAGCGAAAACGACATTTCAATTCCTATGTAAAGAATCTTTATCTTAATGCGCAATCGAATAATGAAATTGAAACGTTCAACGTTCTGGAATCTTCACCTGAACCCGATACGCTGTTATCTTCAGAAACCAATGAATAATATGGTCAAACGACTTTTTTACTTTTTCTCCATTTTTCTGTTGCTGTTTGCCGCGGATTTTACCGCTGACGCCCAGTCACAAAATAATTCTTCCCAGCAAACCCTGGACCGGATCATTGCCGTAGTGAATGATCACGTCATCCTGAAGTCTGAGGTCGACCAGCAGGTGGCGGATTATCTGCTTCAGCTTCGTCGCCAGTCCCAGGACCGGGAGGTGGAGTTCAGCAAGGAACTGTGGTTTTCAGTGCTCGAAAATATGGTTGAGCGCTACGTACTGCTCGACAAGGCGCGGGAAGACTCTGTGACAGTAACCGACGAACAGGTGGATCAGCGCATTAACCAGCGGATCGACCAGGTGGTAAATCAGCTCGGCAGTGAACAGGCCGTGGAGCAGCAGATGGGCAAAAGTATTGTTCAGCTTCGGGCCGACCTGCGGCAGAGCTACCGCGAGGAGATGATCGTTCAGCAGTATCGCCAGCAGAAGATGCAGGAGGTTCGGATCACCCGGCCGGAAGTAAAACAGTATTTTGAACAGATACCGCAGGACTCCCTGCCCACCATTCCCGAGCAGGTGGCCGTTTCCCAAATTGTAAAAATCCCGCCTCCGCTGGAGGATGCCAAAGAAGCCGCTTACCAACTGGCACAGCAGCTGCGGGATTCGGTGGTGAACCACGGCAAAAGCATTGAGGAGCTCGCGAGGAGGCACAGCGACGGTCCCTCGGCATCCGGTGGAGGGAAGCTGCCGATGATGCCGCTTGACGATCTTGTAGCAGAATATTCAGCAGCGGCCGCGGCCCTGCAGCCCGGTGAGATTTCGGAAGTGGTGGAAACCTCGTTTGGGTTTCACGTTATCAGGCTGAACAAGCGGGTCGGCGACCAGATCGACACCAACCACATCCTTATCAGTGTAGACAATGAGAGTTACGACGAGCAGGTGGCGATTGATTCCCTGAACGCCATCCGTGACAGCGTGATGAATAATCCGGATATCACCTTTGCAGAAATGGCCAGAGAACACTCGGACGATCCCCAGACCGCACCCCAGGGCGGCAGGCTGATGGATCCGCAAACCGGGGAACGGCTGATACCGCTTTCCCAGCTTGATCCCGCCATGTACCGGATTGTACTGCTGCTGGATGAAGAGGGACAGATTTCGGAGCCGAAACCGTTCAACACCGGCAGCGGGAACAGCGGACGAACCGCCTACCGGATAGTGCGCCTCGATCGCAGAATTCCCGAGCACGTGGCCAGCCTCGAACAGGATTACCAGCGCATTAAAAACATTGCCCTGCAGGAGAAGCAGTTCCGGGAGATGCGCAAATGGATAGAACAACTTCGGGATGAAGTGTATATCGAGTATAAAATACCCATCCCGAAACAGTTTGCCCAACAATTTGGAGAAGAATAACAGATGAAAACCATACCAGAGGAACCCGTAGAGGCCGTTGATTTTTTCCAGGAATCCGTTGAAAATATCAAGGAACAGATCGGCAAGGTTGTGGTCGGACAGAAAACGATTATCGACCAGTTGTTGATCTGCCTGTTTTCCAGGGGACACTGCGTGCTTATCGGCGTACCAGGATTGGCCAAAACCCTGCTGATTCGCACCGTATCCCAGACCCTGAACCTGACCTTTAGCCGCATCCAGTTTACTCCCGACCTGATGCCCGGCGACATTACCGGCACTGAAATCGTGGAGGAGGACAAACAGACCGGCGGCAAAGCGTTCAAGTTTGTCAAAGGTCCCATTTTTGCGAACATCATCCTGGCTGACGAGATCAACCGCACCCCGCCCAAAACGCAGGCGGCCCTGCTGGAGGGGATGCAGGAGTACCATGTAACCGCTGCGGGAAATACCTACGATCTTGACCTTCCCTTTTTTGTACTGGCCACGCAAAACCCGATCGAGCAAGAGGGCACCTATCCCCTGCCGGAGGCACAGCTCGACCGATTCATGTTCAACCTCTGGTTGGACTACCCCTCGCTCGATGAGGAGATGGATATTGTGAGCCAGACAACTTCGCCGCAAGTGGCAACCATTGAATCGGTACTGGACGCCGCACAGATCAAGGAACTGCAGGATCTTGTCCGCGAAGTGCCGGTGCCGGAAAGTGTGCTTAACTACGCCGTGCGGATGGTAACGATGTCTCGTCCCGGTTCCGAGATTGCTCCGGAATTTGTCAATAAATATCTGAGCTGGGGAGCCGGGCCCCGCGCCTCCCAGTTTCTTATTCTCGGCGGCAAGGCACGGGCACTCACCCGCGGTCGTTTTAACGTTACTGAAGAGGATATCCGCGAACTGGCCAAACCGGTGCTCCGCCACCGTATTATTAACAATTACGCTGCCGAGGCGGAAGGATTAACCACCGATAAACTGATCGATAAATTGATCGAAACGGCCTAACACCAAATATTGTGGATTTTGTTTTTCAAGGTTTCCAGTCCGGTTTGCCCACCTGGCTTTATTTGGTACTGATCCCACTGACGCTGACACTGGCATGGTGGTCGTACAGGGATTTCCGTTCCGTACGTTCCCCAATCCGCTATGGGTTGATACTCCTCCGCGGCACCACGTTCCTGCTTCTTCTGCTGCTTCTGCTCAATCCACTGTTTCGTTCAGAAACCACCCGCTTTGAACGCCCCAGCCTGATGGTCATGTTTGACAATTCATCAAGCGTTTCGGTAAACAAGGGAGAATACAGGGGGACTGATTCCTACCGGGCAGCCATTGAGCGGCTCAATTTCCCCGGAATCGACCGGTTCAACTTTCGGTATTACGCGTTTGACGGGGATGTTGCGCCCGGCCATCCCGACAGCCTGACCCTGGACGGCAGCCAGACCAACCTGCATAGTGCGGTTGAAGTGATCAGAAACAACCAGCGTGACGTGCGCGCGGCCCTCCTTTTCAGTGACGGGATTTTCAACCAGGGACGCAATCCGGTATTCTTGTCTCGTGAACTCGATCTGCCGGTTTTTACGGTGGCACTGGGAGACACCAGCCGGCTGAAAGACCTGGTTATCCGTAATATCGTAACCAACGCCACCGGCTACCTGAATAC
>JAWVZC010000160.1:0-9096 GCA_033722415.1 Balneolaceae bacterium
CAGTATGACGATCAGAATCGCTGAAATCATCGTATAAACCGTTTAAAAAAAGCAGAATATGGACAGTCCTCTTGAACAGTACCTGGAAAAGAGCAGGGGTATAATTGACACTGTGGCACATCAAGCTGAATCTGTTAAAACGGCAGCCGAATGGTTTGCCGATACGATCCTGGCAGATCGTATGGTTCACGTGTTCGGGTCTGGCCACAGCCGGATCATGGTGGAGGAAATGTGGCCGCGGTACGGCTCGTTTCCCGGTTTTAATCCCATTGTTGAGCTTTCGCTTTCCTTCCACAACCTGGTGGTGGGCGCCAACGGTCAGCGGCAGGCAATGTTCCTGGAAAACGTACCGGGACTGGCGGACCGCATCCTGCGCAACTTCGATCTCAGCGAACGGGATTCAGCAATGGTGATCTCCTCCAGCGGTACCAGTATAGTGTCCGTGGAGATGGCCGAACTATTCCGGCACTACGGAATAAAGGTGGTGGCAATCACCACGAAAGCGTGCGCCGCATCAAGCACCAGCAAGCGGGAGGATGGTAAAAAGCTGCACGAATTTGCCGACCTGGTCCTGGATACCGGTGCCCCGGAAGGTGATGCCATGGTTCAGATACCCGGGCTGGAAACACCGGTTTCCCCCGGATCAACCGTCGGAGGTGCCCTGCTGGTGAACTGTATTAAAGCAGAAGTGGCACGATTGTTAACCGAAGCGGGTAAGCCGCCGAAGGTACTGACCGGTGCCGCCGTGGTCGGGGAGAAACGTTCCAGCGAACTGTTCGAAAGCGCCTACGACGAGCACGCCCACCGCCTGGCCCGGCTCTACGAAAATGTGGGAAATGAGCATTGATTGCATTTATAGTCACAGTCAAAGGCCTGGAAAATAGCTAGTGGGTAATTGAATGTGATGTATCGCATAGCGCCTGTGGTAAATGTCGCCTCTGGGCGATGATCTTGGCGTCTTGTATTCTGAACACTGAGCATTGAAATGTTACCAATCAACTGATGACGATGAACATTCTAAATTACGGAAATATCGATGTAATGGCCGAAGTAGACATTCTGGTCATCGGCGGGGGATCGGCCGGAAGTCTGGCGGCCCTTGCCGCCGCGGAAAACAGCAATCACGATGTCATGTTGATCGAGCGATACGGCTACCTGGGGGGCACTTCGACCCAGATGCTGGATACGTTCTATGGTTTTTTTACCCCCGGTGATGCCCCCAAAAAAATTGTATCGGGTATTCCGGACCGTATCGTTAACAGGCTGAATAAGACCGGCGATGTGTTCCTGCGGCCCAACACCTACGGAGCCGGAACCGGTGTTACCTACAATCCCGAACGACTGAAGTGGGTCTGGGATCACATGATGGCCGAAGCTGGCGTGGAATTCCGCCTGCACACCATGTTGGTGGATGTGGAAAAATCGTCGGGCGATGAGACGATTTGCGTAGTCTGGCACAAAAGCGGATTTCACAGGATAAGGGCCCGGCGCGTCATCGACTGTTCGGGGGATGCCGATTTCTGCCATATGGCCGGGTTCCCGTACGAGGTTGCCGGCGAAAAAGGACCGGCACAGAGCATGACCACCACCTTCCGTATGGCGAACGTGGACCTGCAGAGATTCCGGGAGGCCGGTGGCAAGCAGATGATGAAACAGAAAATGGAAGAAGCGGTGGAGCAGGGACGCCATCCGTTGCCGCGCAAGAAGGGATCGGCCCACGAAATGGTGCAGACGGGCTGCATCTCCACGGTGGCGGTAAAGGTGGCGGATATGATGCCGCTGCAGCTAGACGAACTGACCGATGCGGAGATCGAGGGGCGAAAGCAGGCCTTTATTTATGAGAAATTTTTCCGCGAGGAGGTTCCCGGTTACGAGGAGGCCAAGATTATCGGGCTGTCGCACCATATCGGGGTGCGCGAAACGCGGAGGGTATATGGAGAATATCGCCTGACGCGGGGGGACTGCATGGCCCGCAGAATGACCGATGATACCGTGCTGCTGTGCGGTGCCCCACTTGAAGATCACCGGCAGGGATCCGAAGGCGAAGAGGAAACCCGCTGGGAGTATATCCCGGACGGCGGGGTTTATGGCGTGCCGTACCGAACGCTGGTGCCTGGCGAAAGTACGGGGGCCTGGGTGGCGGGGCGCTGTTTTTCCGCCACGCACGACGCCCACGCCTCCTGCCGCTCGATGGCCCAGACAATGGGCATGGGCCAGGCGGTCGGAACGGCGGCCTCGCTCTCGCTCGATACCGATGCAGGAGCAAACAGCATAGATATCCAGAATCTGAGAAAGCGCCTTCACGATCTTGGAACCATCCTGGAAATGCCGGCGCAGGAAGCCGATATCAGCCGGTACGGGTGGGAAAATAATGTGTAAAGGGTTATCAAATACTCCTGAATCCCCTTTAGGGGATATAGGGGTAACCGCTGGTAAGCCATAAACCATTGTAAGAGTAACTAAAAATGGAAGACAAATACCGTAAATACCGATGAGCTTTGTCCGGACCGTACTTGGTGATATCGCTCCCGACCAGATGGGGCTCACCTACTCTCACGAGCATATCGTCATTGAAGAGAGTTATCCAACGTTGAAAAATGAACTGTTGCTGCTGAACGACCCGGATAAGATAACCGAAGAGCTACAGCAGTTTCACCGTAAAGGCGGCCGCACAATGGTCGATACCATGCCCGCCAATGCCGGCCGCAATATTCAAAAGCTGGCCGAGGTGTCGCGGCGGACCGGCGTGCAGATCATTGCTCCCACGGGTATTCACCTGGAACAATACTACCTTCCCAACCACTGGAGATACCACTACACCGAAGAGCAGCTCACCCGGCTGTTTGTGGAGGATATCACCAAGGGGATAGACAAACACGATTACGGCGGACCCATTGTCGAACGGACTCCCCACAAAGCCGGGATGATTAAACTGGCCACCGGGGATGAGCCGATAACATCGCACCAGGAGAAGATTTTCCGGGCCGTGGTGAATGCCCATATAACAACCGGTGCCCCGGTTCTGACACACACCAATTACGGCCGCCGGGCGCTTGACCAGGTAACCCTGTTTGACAAACTGGGAGCCGACCTCTCTCATGTGGTGCTTTCGCACGTTGACCGTTACAAGGATGTTGAATACAATCGTGAGATACTGCAAAGCGGGGTATCCGTGGAATACGACAGCGCCTTCCGGTGGCCCATGAAAGATGAAGAAAACTGGACCTACCGGCTGCTGGAGGAGCTTCTTCCGGAATTTCCTAATCAAATTGTGATGGGCATGGACGCCGCAAAGCATACCTACTGGAACTCCTACGGCGGGGAACCGGGCCTGGATTTTTTGCTTACGGATTTCCGGGACGATCTCGCAGCGATGGGGCTCGACGAATACTACGATCAGATTTTTTATGAAAATCCTGCCCGCCTTTATGCATTCAAATCACGCGTTTAGTGGTTAGATTAGATGGCAAAGAACCGGGGAATGCCCTCTGGGTCATCCCGGATACTGATCCGGGATCTCGTGGTGGCACTGAGCGTTGATATGTTGCGAGTTGTGCTCAACGGCAGCGGCCTTGCGAGATCCTGAAACAAGTTCAGAATGATATAAAGGCTACTTTTTTAACCGCTAAACGCGTTCAAATCATAATAAAACAGATGAATAATGAAATCGATAACGCGGAAAAAATTTCTTAAAACCACTGCGTTGGGCAGCTTGGGAGTTATATCCCTGCCGTTAACATGTATGCCGAAAGCACGCAGTAGCGAAGATGTTGTAGTAGGTGCCCATCCCTGGGTATATGCCGCTAATCTTCCGAATTACGACATCACTCCGAAACTGGAGCAGATATTTGCAGATATGAGTTATGCCGGCATGGAGGGAGTGGAGCTGATGCATCACCCGCTGCGAAGTTCAGAGGCAACACAGAAAATTGGTGAGTTAAGCGAAAAACATGACCTGCCCGTAATCGGTACTTCATACGGGGCCCCAATGTGGAACCGGCAAAAGCATTCGGAGATTTTGGAGGACGCCGAGACCATCATCACCAATTTGGCCAGCGTGGGTGGCCGGACGCTGGGGACCTCCGTCGGCAATACAGAAGGCAGGAAAACCCCCGAACAACTCGATGCCCAGGCCGAGCTCCTGCAAACCTTGATCGCAATATGCGAGGATAACGGCGTGGTACTGAACCTGCACAACCACACCTACGAAGTGGAAGATGACATGCACGACCTGCTGGGTACCCTTGAACGCCTGCCCGGAACTCCCCTTGGGCCCGATCTGAATTGGCTGATCAGGGGGGCGTAAACCCTGTTGATTTTATTACCCGTTTTGGAAAACAGATTGTGTTTTTACACCTGTGCGACCAGTATGCCAGCGGCCGGTGGACCGAGTACCTGGGGCAGGGAAATACCGATTTCGATGCGATTGCCCGGGCATTGGACGAGGTGAATTTTTCCGGGGATGCGATCATCGAACTGGCCCACGAGTCCGATTTTAAACGTACATTACCACTCCGGGAAAGCCTGAAAAAAAGTCGATCATTTGTCCGAAAAACGATGGGCTATTAATCGTATTAATGCATTATGACTCTACGGCATCAGAAGGGCTGAAAGAACAGTGGCAGGTAAATATACCGAACAGTAGAAGATGAAACCTGCTGTCTCTTAGCTATACGGTTCGATATTGGAACAGGGCAGCCCCCGTTCAAAAGCAAATATGGGCAAAGATAGGAGCTGTGGCGTTATGGATGACCGAAACAGTAGCTGCAATCGGGTAACCCGGGAATTACCGGGATTTCGACCGATACTACCGATTTGTATGGCGATGCTGCTCGTTTTTAGCCTGTTTCCCTATTCCACAATTTTTGCCGGGCAACCGAACGATCGCCCCAATATTCTGTTTATCGCCATCGACGATCTGAACGACTGGATCGGGGTAATGAACGGCCATCCGCAGGTTCACACCCCCAACATCGACCGGCTGGCCCGGCGAGGCACGCTCTTTACCAATGCCCATACACAGGCCCCGCTCTGCAACCCGTCTCGCGTGAGCCTGTTGACCGGGCTTCGTCCCTCCACCACGGGGATCTATGGACTATCACCCCGACACCGGCAGGTGGATCGCTGGAGTGACCTCTTTACACTTCCGCAGTATTTTGCATCGCACGGGTACCGCACCTATGGAACCGGCAAAATTTTTCACAACAGTATTCCGCAGGAAGAGCGGAAAATAGAATTTGAGACGGTAGGTCCCCACGGGAACTTTGGTCCGCTGCCCGAGGAGCGCCTCGTTCAGGAAAAGCTGGATATGATACAACACCCGCTGATCGACTGGGGGGTGTACCCGTCGGATGAGGACACGATATTTGCCGATTACAAGGTGGCCTCATGGGCCGTGAAGCAGCTGAAAACGTTCGGTTCGCAGCCTTCAGACCAGCCGTTTTTCCTGGCTGCCGGGTTTTTCCGACCCCATGTGCCACTGTTTGCCACGCAGAAGTGGTTCGATCTGTATCCCCCCGAACAACAGATTGAGCTGCCCGCGGCTCCACCCGGTGATCGCAGGGATATTCCCGATTTCGCCTGGTACCTGCACTGGTTTCTGCCGGAACCGCGTCTTTCGTGGCTGCAGGAACATGACGAGTGGCACAACAAGGTACGGTCATATCTGGCCTCGGTAAGTTTTGTGGATGCCCAGGTGGGAAGGGTACTGGATGAACTGGAGGCCCAGGGGCTGGATGATGAGACCATCGTAGTTCTGTGGTCCGACCACGGTTATCACCTGGGAGAAAAAGCGATTACCGGCAAAAACACCCTTTGGGAACCCTCCACGCGCGTGCCTTTGATATTTGCAGGTCCGGGGACAGGGACTGCCGAACGCTCCGGTCAGGCTGTGGAGTTGCTGGATATCTATCCCACACTGGTTGAACTTGCAGGGCTGCCCGCCAAACAGGAACTGGAAGGCTTGTCATTGGTCCCCCAACTGACCAATCCCGATACCCCGCGCGAGCGGCCGGCCATTACTACACATAATCCCGGCAATCACGCCGTGCGAACCGAACGGTGGCGCTACATCCGGTATGCCAACGGTACCGAGGAACTCTATGACCTGCGACGCGATCTCCACGAGTGGTCCAACTTGGCGGATGATTCAGCCTATACCAATATCAAACGGGAACTCTCCGGTTGGCTGCCCGAATACAGCGCTCCCCATGCACCCGGGAGCAGGCACCGCATCCTTGAGAATAAAAACGGAACCTGGTACTGGGAGGGAGAACCGATTTCGTTTGAAGAGTTAATTCGGTGACATACCGATTTATTGTAAATTATTTACAAGTGGTAACACCCAACGACTATCCAAAACGGGAGGAAAATGCCAGACCAGCAATTGGGGATCGTAATGACACTTCTATCGGTATTGATGGTTCTTTTTACCGGAATGATCAGGGCGCAACCCGGTGATTTAACCGTAACCGGTCTGAAAGTTGAGTACATGAGTAATCCGGTCGGGATTGATGAGCATCGGCCGCGTTTATCCTGGAAACTTCAAACCCGTCAGCGGAACACCCGGCAGACCGCTTACCGGCTGCAGGTGTCGGAAACCGGGAAATTTTCAGCAGACGGTATTTTGTGGGATACCGGCCGGGTGAGCTCCGATCGTTCGGTACATCTTGCCTACCGGGGGCCCGATCTAGAGTCGGGGAAGCGGTATTTCTGGAGAGTGCAGACCTGGGATAATCACGGGAATCGGTCCGGCTGGAGCGATCCCGCTTTCTGGGAGATGGGGCTTCTCACTCCCGGTGACTGGGCGGCAACGTGGATTGAACCCGGTCTTGAGCAGGATACCACCCGCCCGCAACCCGCGCCCATGCTGCGCCGGGAGTTCCAACTGGATGGGAACGTGCGCAGGGCTCGCGCCTATGTTACGAGTCACGGGCTGTATGAGATGAAAATAAACGGGCAGAACGTGGGAAATCAGCTGTTTACCCCGGGCTGGACCAGCTATCACAATCGCCTGCAGTACCAGACCTATGATGTGACGGATCTGCTCTCCAGCGGCGACAATGCTGTCGGGGTTACCCTGGGAAATGGCTGGTTTCGCGGCTGGATCGGCTTTAGCAACCAGCGCAATTTTTACGGCACCAGGCTGGCACTACTCGTTCAAATCGAGGTTACCTATGCCGACGGCACCACGGAGTTGATTACTTCCGATGGATCGTGGAAAGCATCTACCGGTCCTATTCGCATGTCTGACATTTATGACGGGGAAGTGTACGACGCCACCATGGAGAAAAAAGGGTGGACGAACGCCGGTTATGACGACAGCAACTGGACCCCGGTGCGAACAGCCCGTCACGGGAAAGTACATCTCGCTGCTCCCGACGCCCCGCCGGTTCGTAAGATCCAGGAACTGCATCCGGTGGAGATCCTGACGACCCCCGAGGGCGACACCGTAGTTGATATGGGGCAAAATATGGTGGGATGGATCCGCCTGCGTACCAACGGGCCTCGGAATCATATAATCACCCTTCATCACGCCGAGGTACTCGACAAGGAAGGTAATTTTTACACCGAAAATCTCCGGGCGGCAGAACAGAAGGTAACCTATATCCTGAATGGAGGGGGCGATGAAGTATATGAACCGCATTTTACGTTTCAGGGATTTCGCTATGTGAAAGTGGAGGGATATCCCGGCGAACTCACCAAAGATGATCTCGTAGGCGTGGTTATTCATTCCGACATGGAGCCCACCGGCCATTTCGAGACTTCAAGCGCCCTGGTAAACCAGCTTCAGCACAATATTGTATGGGGACAGAAAGGTAATTTCCTGGACATTCCCACCGACTGCCCACAGCGGGACGAGCGGCTCGGGTGGACCGGGGATATCCAGGTGTTCGCCCAGACGGCATGTTACAATATGGATGCCGCAGGCTTCCTGGACAAGTGGCTCCAGGACCTGGAAGCTGATCAGCGGGAAGACGGGGCCGTACCCTATGTCATTCCGAATGTGCTCGGGGAGAATGCGGTCGGAGCCTCCGGCTGGGGCGATGCAAGTGTGATCGTACCGTGGACGCTCTACCAGGCCTACGGGGACGAGCGAATCCTGCAGCAGCAGTACGACAGCATGAAACAGTGGGTCGAGTTCATGCGGGAGCGGGCGCAGGCGGATTCGACTACCTACCTTTGGGACAATAATTTCACGTTTGGCGACTGGCTTTCGTTCAACAGTGATGCTTCCGACTATCCCGGGGCCTATACGGATAAAGAACTGATATCCACCGCTTTTTTTGCCCGGTCAACCGAACTGCTTCACAAAACAGCTGTAATACTGGGCAGAAACGAGGACGCCATGCGGTATACCGGTCTGCATGAGGCGATAAAAGATGCTTTCCAGGTGGAATATGTAACCATGAGCGGGCGGGTGCTCTCCAATACCCAGACTGCGTACCTGCTGGCCCTGCAGTTCGACCTGCTTCCCGAAGATTTTGAACACGCCGCAATCCGGTACCTGCTGGCCGATATCCGGGAGCGGGGACACCACACCACGGGGTTCCTGGGTACGCCGCACCTGAATCCCGTCCTCAGTCAATACGGGTATGACCAACAGGCGTACGAACTGCTGCTGCGAACTGAGTATCCCTCCTGGCTTTACCCGGTTACCATGGGAGCTACCACCATCTGGGAGCGCTGGGACGGCATCAAGCCCGACAGTACCTTCCAGGACCCCGGGATGAACTCATTCAACCACTACGCCTACGGTGCTATCGGGGAGTGGCTCTACAAAACCGTGGCCGGCATAGAGCCGGCAGAACCGGGATATAGAACAATGGCCATCAAACCAACACCGGGTGGTGGATTTACCCACGTGCGATCCATAAAGGAAACGATGTTCGGAACCACCGCCTCGGAATGGAATTTTACGGGAGACCGGTTCTCAATGCGTGTTGAGGTTCCTGTAAATACCACCGCCGAGGTGACATTGCCAAATGCGGCCGGGAAGGAGGTCATTTCAGGAGGGGAAGAACTCTCTGATGGAAATGGAATAAATACCAGTGAGGAGCAGAATGAGGATTTGGTCCTGGACCTGGGGTCGGGTAG
>JAWVZC010000161.1:0-9025 GCA_033722415.1 Balneolaceae bacterium
AGCAGGTCGTGGACTGCGAAATGGTCCCGTCTGCTGCGTTGAGGGTAGAAATAGCGCACGCAACGTATCAATATACGTTTCGTTTGCGATTACCCCCTCGCCTTACCGACGAACCAATTTCTTGGTGAGAAATACCGGCTAACAATCAGTGCCTGGGTTTATATCGAACTGACGTTAGGCTTATATTCAGGAGCCTCACTGGGCTGCCCGAAGTAGTCGGATGCAAATGCCGCAATCGCGGAAAACGGGGATCCAAAGGGTATACCTGCTACCGCCCTGGCTGACGCCTGAAATCTCCTTTTCGTGATCAAACCTTGAACTCTGCATACCGGTGTCGCGACAAGCTGATAATCAAACAGAATCCGGCTGATAACAAATATCTATCGAAGCAGGATTCATATCGTACGCTAAATTAGTTACTTTATTTTTTGGCAAATATGGAACCCAAAAATCAGCGATAGTATGGATAAGGACAAAAATAAGACCTCTTCAGAGAACAGTGATAAAAAGAGCAGGAATGGTGAAAGCAAATGTCCGTTTCACAACGGGAACATGGCATCGAGACAAACGGCCGGCGGGGGAACCCGGAACCGGGACTGGTGGCCAAATAAACTGAATCTGAACATCCTGCGCCAACACTCGGAGCTAGCGGATCCGATGGGCGAGGATTTCAATTACGCAGAAGAATTTCAAAAACTGGATCTAAAGGCCGTAAAACAGGATCTCTACGACCTGATGACCGATTCCCAGGACTGGTGGCCGGCCGACTGGGGACACTACGGCGGCTTGTTTATACGCATGGCCTGGCACAGCGCGGGGACCTATCGAGTGGCCGACGGACGCGGCGGTGCCGCTACCGGTAACCAGCGGTTTGCCCCGGTCAACAGCTGGCCCGACAACGTAAGCCTCGACAAGGCGCGACGCCTCCTGTGGCCGATCAAACAGAAGTACGGCCGTAAGCTGTCCTGGGCCGATTTGATGATTCTGGCCGGAAACTGCGCGCTGGAGTCGATGGGCTTCGAAACGTTCGGTTTCGGCGGCGGACGAGAAGATGTCTGGCAGCCCGAGGAAGATATCAACTGGGGACCAGAACACGAATGGCTGGCCGATGAGCGCCACGACGAAGACGGAAACCTGGAAGGGCGCCTTGCAGCCGACCACATGGGACTGATCTACGTTAACCCGGAAGGCCCGAACGGCGAGCCGGATCCCAAAAAAGCTGCAAAATTTATTCGACAGTCGTTCAAGCGTATGGCAATGGATGATTATGAAACCGTAGCCCTTATTGCGGGCGGACATACCTTTGGGAAAGTGCACGGCGCCGCTCCCGAAGAACACAACGGACCCGATCCCGAAGCGGCTCCCCTTGAACAGCAGGGACTCGGCTGGAAAAACGACTACGGCACCGGTAAAGGTCCCGATACCATCACTAGCGGCCTGGAAGGAGCCTGGACCGACAAGCCCACGGAATGGGACATGGGCTTTTTCCACAACCTGTTTGAATATGACTGGGAGCTGACCAAAAGTCCCGCTGGCAAGTATCAGTGGAAACCGAAAAATGAAGAAGCACAGGATACGGTACCGGACGCCCACGACCCGAACAAGAAACACGCGCCCGTGATGCTGACGACCGACCTGGCCCTGAAAGCGGACCCCGAATACGAGAAGATATCACGGCACTTTTATGAAAATCCCGATGAATTTGCCGACGCCTTTGCCCGGGCATGGTTCAAACTCGTTCACCGGGATATGGGACCCAAATCCCGCTATCTCGGTCCGGAGGTTCCCGAAGAGGACCTGATTTGGCAGGACCCGGTTCCGGAGGTTGATCATGAGCTGATCGACGAGGATGATATCGAGATGCTCAAGGATGCGATCCTGGAAACCGACCTGACCATTTCTGAACTGGTTTCCACCGCCTGGGCTTCAGCATCGACTTATCGCGATTCCGATAAGCGGGGGGGTGCCAACGGGGCACGCATTCGCCTGGCGCCACAGAAAGAGTGGGACGTCAACAACCCCGAACAGCTTGCCCGGGTACTGGACACGCTGGAAGGCATACAGCAGTCCTTTAACGAATCACAGTCCGGTGACAAGAAGGTATCCCTGGCCGACCTTATCGTGCTCGGGGGATGTGCAGCCATCGAAAAAGCCGCCGAAAAGGCGGGACACGATGTCACCGTACCGTTTACCCCCGGCCGCACCGACGCCACCGAGGAGCAAACCGACGAGGAATCGTTCGAGTGGCTCAAGCCGGATGCCGATGGGTTCCGTAACTACTGCGATACCCGGCGGAATGCCACACCCGAAGAACTGCTGGTGGACAAGGCACAGCTGCTGACCCTCACACCCCCTGAAATGACGGTACTGGTCGGCGGCATGCGCGTGCTCGATACCAACTACGATCAGTCTGACTACGGGGTCTTTACCGACCGGCCGGGTACGCTGACCAACGATTTCTTCCTGAACTTGCTCGATATGGGTACCGAATGGGAACCCGCATCTGATGAAAAGCAGGTATTCGAGGGGCGCGATCGCAATACCGGCGATCTGAAATGGACCGCCACCCGTGCCGACCTGGTATTCGGTTCAAACTCCGAGCTGCGTGCACTCGCTGAAGTGTATGCCTGCGAAGATTCCGAGGAGAAGTTCATCAACGACTTCATTGCAGCCTGGGACAAGGTGATGAACCTGGATCGCTTCGATCTGAAGTAGATTCGCCCGAAAACCGGGCAGCCCACATGGATCCCTTGAAGGGATCGACGCTGTAGCCCGGCAGATATAGTGACATATATTTAAAGGCAGCCCGGAGACGGGCTGCCTTTTTTTGTAAGGATAGTAGTTCTGATCGGTCTATACGGTAGATGCCGAACTTGGGTACCGCAGTTATGCCCCAAGGTTATATCCCGGTCCGGCGGGTGAAACTATGACTATGTCCGCAGCGGCCCGGGGAATCCATCAACCGAAAAAGGAGGCCATACCATGCCATTACACTACCATCTGAAACCTAATCCGCTGACCCCCGAACCTGATGAATACCTGGCCGTGAGTAAGAACCCGGAAAGCTACCGGCTGGAAGAGATCTTTGAGCACGCAACACGCGAAGGATCCACGATCACCACGGCCGAAATTATGGCCGTGTTCGAAGAGATAACGCAGGGTATTATCAATATCCTGCAGGAGGGCAATGCCGTTATAACACCTCTGGTTAATATAAAACCGACGATCGGTGGCGTGTTCAGGGGAGAAGATGACCAGTTCGATCCCAACCGGCACCGAATCAATATCAACCTTTCGGCCGGGAAGCGGTTGCGACGAATGAGCCGCGATATCCCGACCCGCAAGATTATTGTCGGCGAACGCAGGCCGGAACCCCAACATTTTTTCGATCATGGCAGCGAAAGCGAAGACGCGAACATTACGCCCGGTGGAGGGGCCCGAATTACAGGTACCCTGCTAAAATTTGATGAAGATGACCGCAAGCAGGGGATATTCTTTATCAATACCGCTGACGGCAGCGAAACCCGGGTGAACAGGAAAATGCTGAAGAACAAGCCCGGTGAACTGATTTTCATCAACCCCAGCCTGGAAGCGGGCGCCTACCGGCTGGAAGTCCGTAGCAAGCTTGAATACACTACGCAGATACGCACCGGTACCCATGCCGCCCCGCTGCGCGTGTCCGTCTCCTCATAACTGGACGGTCATCGGCATGACGGCACCAAAACCACCGACTGCCCTGCCATTGCATACATACTTGCATGCAGCCCCGCATATAGGCAGCATCACGGTGCTATTGCCTTGTTTGTCCCAAATTTCCACTGCCGAAAACCGTAATATGAGCTGTAGCAGCTACCAGGCCATATCGCTAACGGTGGGCAGTGCGTCTCGGCAGATCCCGCCCTGAAACCCAGAGCGCATCTAATGTAACGTGTGTGCGATACATAACTCACGTGAAAATAATAAGATTTGATGGCCGGTAGTTACATCTGGTGTCCAGACCTGTGAGCGGAAAACGATATGGGTGGACCAGTCATGAAATCTTACAAGTTCCATAAGGTGCTGAAGACAGGTCCTACTCTCCATGCAAGGCACACCTTAAAGAGTATCAGATACCAGTATAAACTGCCCTTATACTATAGTATGCCTGATTACCAGGCCACTATATAGACTATTACTATTCAATGGAATAAAAAAGCACAATATAGCAGTATAAATCAGCTCTATATTATTGTATGAAGAAACGTCATATATTGGTATAGAGCGTTATGAGGTTGTATAAATTGCAAATAATTCGGAGCAATAACATGGGTTACACTGTTTTCTGCAGTGATACGAAACCTGCTTCGGCTATCCAACTCCTCGCTGCAGGAAGGCGAGGTATTTGTGGATCTTGCATTCCCTGTGAATCGTATATCCTTCGTTACACACGGCAGGGGATACGCAGTGTCGATATCACATCCCGCGAGGCAAATGAGAGCTCTTATCAAAAGAAGGGCAGGGACCTGCGATGCCACATCAATCTGTTAGTAAGAAATAGTCAGATGGAACGTTTCGAAATCTGTTTTTTGCTGCCGCTTCCCATGGTTAAACGTTAATGTCAACCAGTTCCGTGATGATGCTGTAAATGTGATCTGGTCTACACCGTCGAAGTGAGCCAGGAAATCATGATCTGCGGGTTTCCGATATTTGTATTCAGCATTTGTCAGGTGGGTAATGTTACGGTCATGTACTTTCGGTTCTCGTTCGGGAGATACTGTTGGTGGGGTAAGTGATGCTCACTTCCACCGACAAAGCGATATCCACCGATTTCACTCCATTTTTGACCGAAAACGAGACCAAGCCGATCATTTCGGCAGCCCAGCCTGTACATGTAACGAATCTCCCTTGTAGATACTCAACTCCAAAAAATCATATTCCGAGTTTAAGGAATGCATATCCGTAGCCTTGTTTTTCAAATGGTTGTCAAAAAAAGATAGTACTGCGTTGGTTGCTATCTCGATAGCCAGGTCGGGATCAATTGCTCCTGCCTGGCTTACAGCCCGTAGCGGAACCATATAGGGAATATCCATGAAGTTACTATGCCCTGATTGAAGAATGATACCTTCATAAAAGACGGATTTGCTCCGGTTTATATAAGCGTGCGGTATCAGGTTCTCATGGTCGTCCGGCCAATCGGACGACAGAAAAAGAAAGGGTTTCTGAAATGCTGTCGTCACTATCTGTCCCCATTGCACGCCATCCAGGTTGGCGCCGGCTTTAATTCTGCTGTCGATTATCACCGCTTCCCCGGCAGCACCACCGCCCCGGGAATGCCCGAACGCGCCCACCCGGGAAACATCCAGTTTTCCTTCCAAAAATCCGGTACGGTTCCAGGTTTCCAGTTGATTGGCGACATCCACCAAATCGTGCGCCCAGCGTTCCACGATATCTCTGGCGAAATAGGTTGTCAAGGCCTTTTTCACGATCGGGTGCCGTTCTTCAAACGAAAGGCCATTCTCAAACGCCTCGATAACCGGCGTAATAGTTTCCCATGTTCCCGATTCAATCTTTTGTTTGTATTCGTAATCAAAATACGCGTTTGTACCGTCCGGAAATGTTGTACCGGTACTTTCGTAGGTATGGTTGACTGCAAATACAACATATCCATGACTTACGATTTCTGAAAGCAACGCATAATACCCATTAGCCATCGAGTTGTACCCGTGCGAAAAAATGAGGATGGGGAAGGGTTCATCGGCAACCGGGATATTATTGTAGACATGGGTCTCGACCTTGTCCAGGTAGTCTAGCATAAAAGGCGGGAGTCCGTACTTCCGGGCAAACCCATTTCTGCCGGCGGGATCGGCATAGTGATCCATTTCACCACCGGTCTCTGCTGCAGGATACCATGCTTTTATCATAATCTGCCTGGTATCTGTCGTATCGTTGGTAATAGGTTCTTCCCGGTCGAGCTCTAGATGGATCTCCCGGGTACCCACGGTATACGGACCGGCAGGCCGTGGAAGGTCAAATACCGGCAACAGGTAGGGCAGCAGAAGAGACGGCACCAGCAGGATGAGCAGCACCGCGCTCCTGAAGATACGGCCAATCGCTGATGGAGGCCCGTGGCCCTGCTTCAGGGCCGTACCCAGGGCGATCAGCCAAACAAGGTATCCCGGTATCATCTGCCATCGGTATCCCTCGGCGACCAGGTGGATGCCCAACATTGTCATCAGCAGCCCGACAACATAGGGCGCTTTCACATAATTGGTGATGCGTCGGTGAAGTCCGGCATAGAGTGCGGACAGTAGAATCAATATCAGTTCGAAATATTGCATAGGCTCCGTTGTTTGGTTTAGAAACCATATTCGAAATATCGAGTAGGAAGTGCAATGTTGTCTATCTCTCTTCCCGTGCAGTTGGTCGATAATAACCGCCGGCTTCTCCTTGTGTTCCGCCCGATGATCGTGGTTACAGGCACGTCTGCATCCTACCTACGTCATCCCGGGCCTGCGACAGCTTTATGAGTTCCCGAAGCGATACCGGTCGTTGTTCATTAGCTGAGCAGATCAGCCTTCATGGTTTCTGCGAGATCCTGGAAAAGATACTGAAATACCTACAGCCCAATGGTTGATGGATTCCGCCTGCTGCAGGCAGGGCAACCGTCATGTGCGGACCGCTTCAGCCCACCGAAAAAGAAAGTCGGTTCGGAGAGGATGGAACAGAACTTTTCCCCCGGGTGGCTGTTGCCAGTTGCTATTGGCAGACAAATAAATGTAACCGGGTTACGGATTCCTCCTGTGACCGACTTGCGATGACAGAGTGGCCGCTCCCGTTTTTAAAACAACCACAGACACAATCAGCCATTTCAAAGCGATGGAAATAACTATTGATTCGTCGGCGGTGGCCAGGAACAATCCGGTTGTCGCAATGGATGCATGAAATAGCAGTACGGCAAACAGGCTGCCCTGCGTTTTGTTGAAGACCCATGTGAAAAGAACCGAATCGGCCGTAATGTTCAGCAGGGTCCAGCCGAAAAACAGATCCGATAAGGGATGCCCCTCTGTTAAATAGAGGGGGAGATGCCACATACCCCACAGGACACCAAGCACCAGGCTTGCTGACAGTGCACTCATCCTGGACTGGAGGCGAGGCAGGGCGAATCCACGCCATCCGATTTCCTCGCCCATTGCACTCCCTATGAGTAAATTCTGCAGGTAGATAAAGGGCAGTAGCCCCCAGGGACCAATGCCTTCCGCTTCAGGTGGCAGTGGATACAGATCCAAAATAGGTGGCGAATTGAAGTTTGGCAGTGAACCACCAAAGGTGCTGTAGATGTAGCTTGCAGCAAGCGAAAGCAAGGCAGGCCATAATAACACAAAAAAATACCACTTTGCCTCGAAGCGCCACATGCGAATTCCCGTGAGCAACCGACCGAGACCACTTTTTCCCCTCCGATAAAACGATACAGCCATTCCTGACAGCGTCGGCCCGAATGCACCGATTAATCCGACAATCGCGGAAGGAAATGAAAACGAGATCCATCCATGGGACGAGAGTGCTGCAGGTATCCAAACAGACCAGGAAAAAGCAAACGCCAGGACGAAAAAAGCGACTAGAGAACTCATGCCGGATTTCATAGAGATACTACTTTTTGACATGGAGACCAACGTTTTGTATCAGCTTGCCCACCCCCGGAAAGAAATTCAAGCAGATTAAAAGCCCATGCATTTAACCTGCAAAGGAGGCAGAAATTTAGTAAACATGTACTAATCTCGAAATAGTAGTAATCAGTTGGCAAACGTTTGATATCGGTTGAGATACTGAACGTCACCGAACACTTAAAAATTGGACTCAGTTGCACAGAGATTGACAGGCAGGCTCCCTTTGAAGCAGCAGCCGAGCGGCTCATGACTGTACCGGGTCTAGTAAAAGTGGGCGCCTGGACGATCCTGGCTGAGATTGGTGATATCAGGCGATTTCCCCCTGCCAAGCAGTTTGCCAGTTACTGCCGGCTGGTTCCGGGAGCCAAAGACAGTGGTGGGGCCCTCCAACATAAGTCAGCCGACAAGAATGGTAACAAGTATTTGCGAGCAGCTTTCGGACAGGCGGCCTTCCCTTCATATACACATTATTAAGTGGTAAAGAAATTCTATCGAAAAATTAAACGCCGAAGCGGCAATCCGGTAGCCCGAGCGGTGGTCGCCAAGGAGCTGGCCAAAGGCGTCTGGCATATGCTGACGCGAAATGAAGAATACAAAGGATTTAAGGGGCAGCCGGTTAGGGCCGCCTCGCAAACCTGCTGGCCCCAGCCGATAAGCCCGTACGCCTAACCGGGACACCTAAGGTAGGCCCGTGCGCGGGATTGGGACATCCGCCGGCTGGCCGGCTAAAGATCTGGGATAGTCTCGGCAGTTGCTGAGACAGCTTCCGCCCATTGGCGGAAGAAAAGCCCGAAAAGGGGTTTGGATGCCGGCAGGTAATCCGAACGAGATCAGTGACACCGGTTGCCAGCGACAGGTTTGAACCAAGGATGTATGGAAATGTAAAATCTAAGATATAGGTGAGGACTGTCTGCTTGACATTTTCCTTTTTTAAAAGGGGTTATGCCGCTCATTCTAGGTTAAATAACGAAGAACGATCAATGACTTTACCCTCTTTGATGACGACTTCAGGCGTCCGTGTATTGCGGATGTCCTGCAGCGGATTTGCGTCCAAAATTAGAATATCGGCTCGTTTGCCAGCCTCAACGGTTCCAAAGGCGTCTTCCTCTCCCATCATCTCTGCCGCACGCTGCGTGGCCGAAACCAGGGCTTCCATCGGCGTAAGTCCCGCTTCCACCAGCAATTCAAGCTCCTCGTGCACACTATATCCTGGAAAGACGAAGGGCATCCCGTTGTCAGTGCCCAGTACGATGGGTACGCTTGCTTCGTGTGCGGCGTCGACGGACGCAAGCAGCTTTTCCCACAACCGATCCCGTTTGGCTTCCGGCATCGAGGCCGTGGGGGGGGTCCACTTGTTAAGGCTGTTCAGGGTGGAAGCTGTA
>JAWVZC010000162.1:0-9022 GCA_033722415.1 Balneolaceae bacterium
CGTTTGAACATCAATATGCCGGCGCTGGTTCTGGACATCTGTATTCGGCCTGTAATGTGTATTGCCAGTGGCAGTAGTTTTTGTACTCAACCTATATCCAATCAATTACAAACGGTTGCTGCACCCTTTTCACAGCCGGTCGAAAAACCGGTTCGGCAGCAGTTTGATCAGCCAGGCCACCAGCATCCAGCGGCGGGTGATGTAGGCGTGGGATTTCCTTTTTTCGATGGCGTCTGCGATCTGACGGGCGGCCCTGCCGGTGTCAGCCACCCAGAACGTACCTTTTTTGCCCGCTGTCATCTCCGATTTTACAAATCCCGGCTTGATATCGGTGACCGTTATATCGGCCCTTGTATGATTGGCTTTCTGCCGGTAGCCCTGCATATAGGTGCTTATGAACGCTTTGGAGGCATTGTACACCGCGGAACGCCCGTACCCGAACAGGGCGGCCACCGACGAGATGCCCACGATATGGCCGTGTCCCTGCTCCCTGAAGTGGGAAAAACTAAAATTTGTCAGCGAACAGAAGCCGGTGACATTGACATCGATAATGTGCTGCTCGGTCTCCCATTCGCTGCCGCCCTCATAGTTGGAAATCCCGGCATTCAGCACGATGATGTCCATCCCGCCCATCGATTCGATCAGAGACAAGAGCTGTTTCCTGCTTTCGCGGAGATCGGTCACATCCATCTGCCGGATATGGATGCGGTGATGCAGTTCATCCTCCAGCTCCAGCAGGCGTTCCCTGCGCCGGCCGGTGGCACCGACCATAAACCCGCGCCGGTGCAGCTCTACGGCCAGGGCACGGCCAATGCCGGAGGTGGCTCCGATAACAGCGACTTTTTTCATAGTTCGTTGAGGTTTATCCACCCGGTTTCGTGATGGTTGCGGTCAAAGATGCCGGGATGAAACAGTTCGGCCAGGATTTCGGCGGAATCGAGCAGGCGCGGCCCCGGCCGGTGGAAGAAGTGGTGGCCCTCCACCAGGTACACCCGCTCGTGCTGAACGGCCTGCAACTGGTTCCAGCCCTCCCTCTCCGCAAGGGTCTGGATCTCATCCGCCGTCTGCTCCAGTGTGTACCCGCAGGGGGAGATCAGCAGGATGTCGGGATCAGCGTTCATGACCGCCTCCCACGCGATCCATTCCGACTTTTGACCCGCCGTGCCAAGCTGTGAAATCCCGCCGGCGATCGATACCAGCTCCGGCACCCAGTTGCCGGCCGACATCAACGGCTCAATCCACTCGATGCATACGATCCCGGGTGCGGGCAAACGGGCTGTTTTGGAACGGATGCGGTTGAAACCGGTGATCATGGAGTGTATGAGCTTTTCTCCCCGGCTGTCCGCCCCCAGGGCGCCGGCGATCTGTTCGATGGAGAGAAAGACCTCGTCGAGCGTTCCCGGGGAGATACTGATTACGGTGACATCTCCGCCCAGGTGGGTCCGTACGGCCTCTTCCACCTGGTGATAGGAAACGGCACACGCCTCGCAGTGATCCTGGGTGAGAATCAGGTCCGGTTCCAGCGAGGCCAGCCGTTCGGCGTTCACCTCGTACACCGAAAGTCCCCTGGAAACCAGGGTTTGAACCTGTTCATCGGTTTCCGCCCCGGTGGTTCCAGTCGATATGCGAGGGCTTGTCAGGGAGGGCAGGGACGATACGGCCGTGGGATAATCACACTCGTGAGAGCGCCCGACCAGGTGCTCTTTCATCCCCAGTGCAGAAACAATTTCGGTGATACTCGGCAAGAGTGAAACGATGCGCATGCCCACGGCTTAACTCAAGTTAATTTGCCTGAAAATTGCGATAATTGGGTAGTATTGCCAAAATTTTTCGAATGACGGATGACCGGTGACGGTTGCAAGATAAATTTGACAACGTGAGAAGGAACAATTCATTTTTCACGCATCACGCATCACGCATCACGCATCACGCATCACGCATCACGCATCACGCATCACGCTTAAAAAAATGGCCCGCACTGTGCGTACGGACCATGGCATGTTTTTCGAACAGGGAGTGAAATCACCGGGCTGAACCGTTCACGGTGTTCAGTTCCAGTGTACCGGTGATGTCGACCTCGCCGCCGACGACAGCCGTAGCCACCCAGTCACCCGTACCGACATTGAAATCGTTGCGGTTGATGGTGTGGGTGAATTTGATACCCGCCACTTTGGTGTTCTCCTTCATGGGATTGTCCTGGATGCCGAGAAGAGTAAACGGCAGTTCAATCTGTTTGCTTACATCCTTGATAGTAAGTGTTCCGATGGCCGCAAAATTATTCTGACCGCTGCGTTTTACTATTTCGTCGCTGGTAAATGTGATATTCGGGTACTCCGCGGCATTAAAGAAATCAGCCGACTGCAGGTGACCGTCCCGTTTCTGGTTGTCGGTGTCTATGCTGCTCACCTTGATCTCCACATCCACGCTGCTCTCAGCCAGGTTGTTCGGATCAAAGTAGATATCGGAGCTGTAATCGTTGAATTTGCCGGTGACCGGGGTGAAAAAGTGAGTAACTTCAAATCCTATGCGGCTGTGTGCCTTGTCTATGGCCCACTCGGTGGCTGCCACGTTGTTGATCGGGGTAAAAGCACCGCTGACGAGGAGGAATGCGGTGGCAAATAAAGTTATGTTCAGTGATTGTAATGGTTTCATTGATTTGGTGACTTTTTATTTATTGTTGAATTATGCAACTAACACGACCAGTTAAATGCAGATGGGAATAGAATAGTTTCCTTTAATGTTAAATTAATTTAAAAATTTATCAGCACTGCGCCCGGCGATGGGCGTACCACGGCGGTCTGTTTTAGATCGAATGAAATAATGGTTACCTTAACTTCATATTTTTCAATCACTAACCCGCGCAATCTACAGTAATCGTACTTATGCAATACATCCGAACAACCTTATCGATTGTAATCACATTATTTATCCTCTCCTCTGCCGTTTATGCACAGGGCGGGCAGCGACAGATGATGCAGCCTCCCGAACCCGCAAACCCGGATAGTGTTTCTGAAACCGAGCTGAAAAAATTCGCCAGGGTAACCGATTCAGCCCAGTCAATCCAAAAAGAGGTGCAGTCGCAGGTGCAGACGATCGTTGAGGATGAAGGAATGGAATTTTCCCGGTTCCAGGAGATTATGATGAACAAGCAGAATCCCCAGGCTGCCGGCAGCTTAAATACCAGCCAGTCCGAAGAGAAGACGATCAAACAGATACAGCCGCAGCTCATGAAGATCAACCGGCAGGCCCAGCAGCAGTTTGTGCAGCTTATTCGCGATGAAGGTTTGACTCCGCAGCGTTTTCAGCAGATCATGCGCGGCGTGCAGACCAACAAGGAGCTGCAGCAGCGTCTGCAATCGGTGCAGAGCGACAGTTGAGATCCCGCTGAGTTATCAATTTCAAAACCCGTCCAAATCCGGACGGGTTTTTTTAATGGAATTGGTCTTTTAATAAATACCGGTAATAAATACCGGGGTTTCAACCTTTTCTGCTCCTCCTGTGGACAAATGGGGAGAAAGAGTAAGGATTTGAAAGTTCTCTTGAAGGAAACATGCCTCCCGGCAGGCAGTATTTCCCCGTTCTGCGATTAAAGAGACAGGCGGGCCTCCCAGTACTCACCTGCTGACCCAGGGATGATTTTTGGCGGTAAAGCGCCACTTCCGCTTGGCGTGTTCCCCGGCGTATTCCACCCCGATGCGCGGCGAGGCGTCGATTTCGAAATGTTCGCCCAGACCGGTACGATCCTCGATCCATATGAGATCGCCGGTCAGGTCGGTCCCGTAGTGATCGGTTGAGATTCCCAGTGCCCGGGTAAGGCGTCCAGGGCCGGCCGCCACAGCCGGTTCCAGCTTGTCGAATTCACGGCGTTCCAGGATGGTGTCAATGCCGTCCAGCGGTTTTACGGCGCGGATCAATACGGCATCTGCATTTCCCTCCCGGTTGGTCACTACGTTAAACAGGTGATGAATGCCGTAGCAGAGGTACACGTAGGCAACGCCGCCGGTTTGGTACATGATTTCGGTGCGATCGGTTCGGCGTCCGTTGTTGGCGTGGCAGGCCATGTCGTTTCGGCCGGAGTAGGCCTCCGTCTCCACGATGAGTCCGGAAGTCAGCGGATCGCCCGGCATCTGTGTGCAGAGAACCTTGCCGACCAGCTCACGGGCGATCGTCACCACGTCCGGACGAAGGAAGAATTCGGTATCGAGCCTCGTAGCATTCATGGCCAGGCAGTTTTACTCAGGAGATGGAAGTATAGGGATTCTCTTCAAATTTGCGCGGTTTCAGGAATACATCGCGGTAGGCTCGGGCCACAATCGAAGCCACTACCAGCAGGGCCGCGGAGTAGAAGGCCCATATCCCGATCACGACGGCCACAGCATATCCCTGGTAGAAGTAGCGATAGGCCCGGAACGCATAGTCCAGGTAGATACCCACCCCGTACTTGGCGATTTCAAACAGAACGGTATACACCAGTGCCCCCACGAAGGCCACTTTCGGCTGCATCCGCTTTTCGCTGATGTACCGGTAGATCATGTAAAAGAGCATAAACGTAAAGGCCACGGGGATCACCGTATTCATGAACTCGAAGATCCAGCTAAGCTCGACAATTCGATTGGTAAAGGGGATCTGGAACTGATCGAACGAAATAAATGAGATTACGTAAATGACCAGGCTGAAAAAGATGAATACCCCTCCCACAACCCCAAACGTAAAGAAGTTGTAGATCATCTCCAGTACGGGATGTTTCCGGTCTTCGATCTCGAAGACCTCAAATATCACGTGTTTGACCGTATGGAACAATCCCTGGGCAAAGATGATGAGGATCACGATTCCGACCACCCCGAAAATGCGCCGCACCCCGATCAGGGGCTTCAGGATCGTTTCCAGGGTTACGGCCCCCTTGAATATGTCGCCGCTTTTGGATTCATAAGTAAAACTGGGGAAAAGCTCCTGCCCGTAACGGATGATCTCCCGGAACGCCTCTTCATACGAAAGTACATATCCGATGATGGAGATTAGCAGAAGGGTGAACGGAATAGCGCAGATAAACAGATTGAAGGTGATGGCCGAGGCATTAAAAAAGACATCTTTCTTGATAACCAGTTTTACGATCAGCCGCCAGAATTCCTTATACTTATCCTTATTCTTGAGCACGACAGATGTTTAAATTTCATTACAATGCGCGAACCGTTAAATACGGAAACTGCTCGCGATCAGCATAGGAAACAACCTTTCTGAATGAAGTACTGATCAATAATACATAAATTCACAATCATAAATTCGTGAGCCTAGTATAAACCCGTTACTCTCGAAAAGTCAAATTTATAAACTCTGAAGCCCGATGAGCACCGCCACCAAGTCGCTGACCCCTCTCATGCGCCAATACCAGAAGATCAAGGAGCAGTATGAAGGAACGATCCTGCTTTTTCGCGTGGGCGATTTCTACGAGACATTCGACGAGGACGCCAAGACGGTAAGTGAAGAGCTGGGCATTACGCTGACCAAACGTAACAACGGCAGTGACCAGACGCCACTTGCCGGCTTCCCCTATCACGCACTGGACACCTACCTGCCGAAGCTGGTCAAACGGGGGCACCGCGTGGCGATCTGCGAGCAGGTGGAAGACCCCTCCGACGCCAAAAGTGCGGGCCGAAAAGTGGTGGACCGCGAGGTTACCGAGATCACCACACCGGGCGTAACCATGTCGGAAAAGCTGCTGGAGCACAAGCGCAACAACTACGCGGCGGCGTTACACTGGTCGGGCGATACCGCCGGACTCTCGTTTGTCGATGTCTCCACCGGGGAGTTTCAGCTCTGCCAGGTGCCTGACGAACAGCTCCCGGACCTGCTTCGGTCGATAACTCCCTCGGAACTGATTCTGCAGAAAAAGCACAAGAACAGCCTGCCGGAGGAACTCCAGGAGTATAACATTACCTATGTGGAAGACTGGGTCTATGAGGGAGATTACGGCTACAACCTGCTGACCGACCATTTTGAAACGCATTCGCTTAAAGGATTTGGTGTGGAAGATCAGGCCGTGGCCCAGGTGGCCGCCGGGGCCCTGCTGCATTATGTTCAGGATACGCAGAAGGCGTCACTGGGGCATATCAAGCGCCTGCAGGTGTTTGAAAACAATGAGTATATGGCTCTTGACAGCTCGACGAAACGCAACCTGGAGCTGATCACCAGTATCCGGGAGGGGGGGACCGAGGGAACGCTGATCTCGATCCTGGACAGAACCAGCACGGCCATGGGCGGACGCCTGCTGCGCAAGTGGATCATGCGTCCCCTGAAACGCATGGAACCGATCAAACAGCGCCTGAACGCGGTAGAGGCATTGCATGTACACCACGAGGAACGGGAGAACCTGCGGGAGGTACTGGAACAGGTGGGCGACCTGGAACGGCTGATGTCGCGCATCTGCGTGGGACGGACCAACGCGCGCGATCTCATGCAGCTCAACAACTCGCTGTCTCAGGTTCCGCGGATCAAGATGCAGTTCAACAGCCTGCAGGAGCCGCTGCTGAATGATATCCGAGACCGACTGAAACTGATGATCGAGCTGCAGGAGAAGATCGGTAACGCCATCGTGGATGATCCCCCGGCAAGCGTTCGTGACGGCGACATATTCAAAGACGGGTACAATGAAGAGCTGGATGAACTGCGCGATGTGGCCCGCAACGGCAAAAATTATATCGCTCGCCTGAAGGATGAACTCTCCGGGGAGACAGGTATTCCCTCCCTGAAGATCGGGTACAACAAGGTGTTTGGATACTACATCGAGGTGACCAATACCCACAAGGAGAAAGTCCCGGAGCATTTCGACCGGAAGCAGACGCTGGTGAATTCGGAACGGTATATCACCCCCGAGCTTAAGGAGGTCGAGGAGAAGATCCTCTCGTCCGAGGAGCGAAGCAAAACCCTCGAGTATGAACTGTTTGAAGAGCTGCGGGAGTATGTGGCACAGTACGCCCGGGAGGTGCAGCAGATTGCACAGGCGATTGCCGAGCTCGACTGCCTCCAGAGCTTTGCCGAGGTGGCCTACCACAATAACTACTGCAAGCCCAATATCGCCGACGACCAGGTGATCGATATCACCAAGGGCCGCCACCCGGTGGTGGAAAAGACCCTGCCGCCCGGGGAGCCGTTTATTCCCAACGACCTGCACCTGGAGAATGAGGATGAGCAGATCCTGATCATCACCGGTCCCAATATGGCCGGGAAGAGTATCATTTTACGGCAGACCGGTCTGATTGTGTTGATGGCCCAGGCCGGCTGTTTCGTGCCCGCCGAAGAGGCGCATATCGGTCTGGTCGACAAAATATTTACCCGCGTGGGGGCCTCTGACAACCTGGCCGCCGGGGAAAGCACGTTCCTGGTGGAGATGAACGAGGCCGCAAACATCCTGAACAACGCGACGCGAAACTCGCTGATCCTGCTCGATGAAGTGGGGCGCGGCACCAGCACCTTCGATGGGCTGAGCATCGCCTGGGCGCTTGCCGAATACCTCCATAACCAGCCGAGTGTGGCGGCCAAAACCCTGTTCGCGACTCATTACCATGAGCTCAATGAACTGCAGAATATGTATGATCATATCGCCAACTACAATGTCAAGGTACAGGAGCATGACGGGGAGATCGTGTTCCTCCACAAGCTGGTGCGCGGCGGGGCCGATCACAGCTACGGCATCCAGGTGGCCGACATGGCGGGGCTTCCCAGCATCGTCATTGAGCGGGCCAGGGAGATCCTCAAGAACCTGGAACACCACAGCATCGACATTACCGACAGCAACGGAACTCTGGAGGAGGGGGCAAAGAAGAAAAAGGAGGCGATCAAAAAAGCGACCAAAGAGATCGACAAACAGCAGCAGATCGATCAGATGTCGCTGTTCCAGACCCAGCTCGATCCCAACATCGAGACACTGATCGACAAGCTGGAGGCCTGCGATCCCAACCGGATGACCCCGATCGAGTCGCTTATGCTGCTTTCCGAGCTGAAAAAGCTGGTGGATAAAAAGTGAGAATTGTTGATTTGTACTCCGGTTGAATGAACGTACTAACCCAACAATCCAACAATTCCAACATGCACTAATTCCATTTGAAAACCTCCGCCAAATATATCGCCGACCGCATCCGGCTGATGATTGCCACGAAGCAGTTCCAGGTGGGGGAAGTGCTGCCCTCCACCCGGGAGTTGGGACAGCAGCTTGAGACCAGCTTTCACACCGTACGGAAGGCGTATCACATCCTGGTGGATGAGGAGCTTATCTCCAGTGAACCGGGCCGGGGATTTGTCGTGGAACGGCAGACCACCCGGCTGGACAAGTCGGACCGCCTGGAGGTGGGCGCCGAAAAGATGCGCAAGCTGCTGGAGGAGCTGATCGGGTACGGGCTGGACGAGTCGGAGATCGACGAACTGTTCCAGGAACAGCTCAGCTTCATGGAGTGGCCCGAACGGATCGAAACCTGTGCCACGGTGGGGGAGACAAGCGAGCTGGGCCGGATGCTGGCGGATTCCATCCGGAAAAGGGTGGGGGTAAAAAGCACAATTCTGACCTCCGACCAGTACCACGAAACCGTCAAATACGATGCCCTGTTTGTGCCGGTCCACCTGCTAAACTCGTTCCGTGATTTTGCCGAAACCGGCCGGTTGCTGCCGATCGTGTACGGATTTGATCCCGACGTCATTCTCTCGATCGTGGATCGCGCAGCCATTGAGACAATCGGCCTGGTTGCCGCCGAAGATGAGACCATTCCCAACGTGATCAACCAGCTGAAACTGAATATCAAGTTTGAAGGATCGTTCGTGGCAGGGGCCACCTACGGAAAATCGCTGCCGCTGTTTGTCCGGAATACCGACCTGATTCTCTATACGCCCGCCAGCGCCAATCTCGTGGAGCAGAAGATTCCCGAACGGCGCCGGATCAAACTGGAATACCAGATATCGGAACAGAGTGCCCAGACGATCCGCGCCGAACTGTGGGACCAGTAGGTGTAACTGAGTGCCGTGTTCAGGAATTGGC
>JAWVZC010000163.1:0-9020 GCA_033722415.1 Balneolaceae bacterium
CATAGGGGATGCCGTACCCCTGTACCAGCGACCAGGCGGTGATATCGTAAAAAACGCTGTCCGGATAGCTGATATTCGGTTCAAAGATGTCATGCAGCAGGCGATATCCCACCTGCTCCGTGGGCACAACATAGGCCGATTTCCGCTGAAACGGGGTGTCTCCGACACGCGCATCCTGGGCAAGTTCGTAAACCTCAAGCCGGTGGGTCAGCAGCAGATCCAGGAATCTGTTCGTAAGAGTCTGATCGTCTGAATCCCCGAAAACATAGGCTGAAACGGGATGATCATCCGCCTGTTCAAGTGCGGACCGGTAGAACTCTTTTTGATACTCAAAGAGGGTTTCTTTCTCGCTTACGGCGGCGCGAACCGTTGCGATGCCGGTTACCAGGTGTTTTCGGATCGTGGAACGGAATGTGACATTGCCGGAACGACTCTCCTGGACAAGCCCCCGTGAGCTGCCCACTTCAAACGTTATGCCGACGCCGCCCTGCATATCGGGGTAGGTGCCTCCGTAAATGGGAGAGATATTGTCATAGACCTCCTTGGTCCAGTATAGTGCACCGATGCTGTCCAGTGCATCGGTTTGGTACCGGGCAATCAGCGGATTCAACTCGCGGTAATGGTACTCGGGTAATACGGGGTTCCAGGTGCGCAAGGGTTTTGTCGGTTCCAGGAAATAGGTACTGTTGGTGCCCATCTCGTGGAAGTCGATCATTACATTGGGGTACCACCGGTGATAAAAGTCGAGCCGTTTTTTGCTTTCCCGCTGGGTGGCGGGGAACCAATCGCGGTTCAGGTCGTGCCAGTAGTGATTGGTGCGGCCCTCCGGCCAGACCTGTTCATGCTCGCGGTCGGCGGGATCGGCCACGGGGGGAAATGATTTATAGCTGTTGTGCCAGCTCGCCGCGCGATCCCGGCCGTCCGGGTTAAGGGAAGGATCAATATGCACGACGGATTCATTGAGAAAGCGGCGCGTTTCGGAACCCTGTTCAGCGACGAGGTAGTAGGCTGTCAGCAGCGCGGCTTCGGCACTGGATGTTTCGTCACCGTGCACGCTGTAATCGAGTGCAACGATGGCGGGGGCGGTCTGCGGGTCAAGGGCCGGCGAGTCCGGATCACGCACGGTCAACTGTCGCCGCCGGATCTGCTCCAGCCTGCTGTGATTTTCTGCCGAAGTGATCGTGAGTACCACCTGGGGACGGTGTTCATAGGTTTCCCCGATCACCTGGAATGATGCCTTCTCCGAGAGCTCGGCCAGTCGTTCAAAGTAAGCAACAATGCGGTCGTGACGTGTATAATGCGATCCGTTTTCGTACCCCAGGAAATCCTGCGGCGAGGGGATCTGTTCATCAAAGCTCGCATCCGGTTCAAAATAATAGGAGTTTTGGGCATTACCCGCGACGGGGATCAGCAGTAACATAACGGCGGTTAACGGTAACGTCAGGTACTTCATCCTCTAAGTGTTCGGCGTTGTGGTTGAATTTCGCTCCAAATTAAAAATGAGTTGACCCAAAAAAAATTGAATTGCATCATTTAACAATGTGGTTGCAGCATGCCGGGGATAAATAAATTCATATCCTCTCGGCCAATGCTTACCTTCAACGATGGATAGCGTGTTTATGGAAAATAACTGATTCGGAAACAAGGATAGACAAGCGGTAAAGGGGTATGGACAACAGAAAAACCTGGTGGCAGCTTTTTTCTCCCATTCTGTTTCTGGCGGAGTACGGATCTAAACTTTTGGCCGGGGTAGGGGCTGCAATTGTTCTTGCTGCGGAAGGGTCTTTTTTTATGAAACTTTGGTCGGGGTTCAGCTCCATTGGTCCGGTAATGCAAAATATGGTGCACACCCCGGAGAATATCCGTTTTATAAGTCAGGTTGTAACCGATTACAACTCTATGACGGCAGCCAGGTTTAATGAGAAGTACGGGGGACAGGCGATCAATCATCTTCTTGAACGGCTGAATGAAGGGGTAGTTTATTTCCAGGCTATCTACCAGAATATGACAACTGCTCCTGTGGGCACAGTTTCTGCCACGCTGCTGATTTTTTTGCTGTTTTATTTATTGGGTCGCCTGGCCCGATTCATACGGCAAAAGGGACGCGGATCGGTCTTCGACCGCATTGAACGGAGGATGGGACAGCGGTTTTTTGGTGAGCCTTCAGGATCGAGTCAACCCGAAAATTCAGATCTCGGGTAGTTTGGTGACAGATTTTTTTAACCTTGTCGGTAATGGGCACAGCTTGCTCCTTGACCAAAGTCAACAACAAGTTACGTAACAGAAACGGGGAACCGATATGTTGGTGGATATAGCGGTAACGTTGTTATCAGTTATTTTGGTTTTATACACTCTTTTTGGCGGGACCATGTTAGGAACGGGGATTATCGACCTGTTTACCGGTACGGTTGAAAAAGGAATGCTCAGGCGGGGTTTCAGTAAGATCTGGCTGCTTAACCAGTTCTGGCTGATGGTTATCATACTGGTGCTCTATGTTTCGTTTCCGCGGATATTTTCTGCGATTATTGCTGCCGTTTTTATCCCGATGGCGATCCTGGTTCTCTCCCTGATTTTGCATGCGAACTCGTTCAATTACCTGAGATTATTTCCTGGCGGTGCCGGTGGTGGAAAGCTGGTTCGGTGGATCTTCAGGGTCAGCAGTATCCTTTCCCTGTTGTGTCTTGGTCTGATTGTCGGAGCTGCAATATCGGGACAGATCACACAGGGCACCGATGCAGCGGTTATTAAACCCTGGTTTAACCTGTTTGTACTCTGTGTGGGCATTTTCATTCTGTTTCTGTTCAGTTTTCTAGCCTCGGTCTATATGATGGGAGAACTACAGGAGAATAGCGACCGGAAGGGAATGGTAAATATTGCTAAAATACTGACTGTATTAACCGTAATTACCGGAATTTTTGTATTTGTGAGTGGCGAAGTGAGTGACCTCTTCCTGCTCTCCCGTTTTATCTATTCGCCGGTAGCTATCGGTTCGGTTATCCTGTCTGCCGCAGCGTTGCCGTGGCTATGGATCAGCCTGAGTCGTGGAAACAAGTGGCAATCCCGTTTCTGGGCATTCCTGGAGCTGGTACTGGTGCTATTTGCCTGGTTCGACGTTCAGAATCCCGTAGTCGTTGCCCTTGAAAAGGCCCCGGACCTTACGTTTCAGAACAGTGCGGCTGGTCAACCCGGATTGGTTACCGGAATCGGGATTATGGTACTATCCCTGGCTGCCGCGGCAGGTATGCTGGTTTACAGGCGCAGCCGTTCCTGATTTGTGAAAGTGAGTAAAAAATATGCCGGTCCCCAAAGTTGGAATGCATCTCTGGTTGAATTTAAATAGATTATGGCGTACAAATTTTTAACCAATCAGATCGCATAATGGTAAACTATACGTCAGTTATTGCAGTCTTATCACTTTTTCTTTTCTGTTTTGCTACCGCCTGCCGGGGACAGGAGGAGCAAATGGAACCCGAGGAGACCGAGGTTTGGGAGCCGGTTCCTGAAAAAGTAACGCCGGGATCTTCCTATGGTGATCCCCCATCCGATGCTATTGTCCTGTTTGACGGGACGGATTTCTCCAACTGGGAGCACACCGACGGATCCGAGGTGCAATGGACGCTCGAAGACGGGGCAATGACCGTGAAACCGGGAACGGGAGGTATTCAGACCAGGCAAAATCACGGAAGCATCCAGCTTCATATTGAGTGGAGAGCACCGGAACCGGAAGGTGGCCAGGGACAGGACCGCGGCAACAGCGGTGTGTTCCTGCACAACCGGTACGAAGTGCAGGTGCTGGACTCCTACAACAATGAAACCTATTCCAACGGTATGGCCGGAAGCATCTACAAGCAGTACATCCCGGCAGTTAACGCAGCAAAGGCACCCGGCGAGTGGCAAACATACGATATCATTTTTGAAGCGCCGGAGTTTAATGATGACGGCTCGGTGGCCAAACCCGCATATCTGACTGTGTTCTGGAACGGAATTATGGTGCATCACAAGGCGGAACTTAAGGGGCCGACGGTGTATATCGGTCATCCGGAATATGAAGCCTATGAAGGGGGAGCACCGCTTTCCCTGCAGGATCACAGCCATACGGTGAGCTACCGCAATATCTGGATGAGGGAACTGGAGTAGTTCGCTTAGCGGCTGCCAAACAATTTACATAACAAAAGGGAGGATCAGGGATGAGTTTTGATAACAGCAGTAAAGGGTACTCGCGGAAGGAGTTTTTACGACGATTATCGATGGGCATGGGCGGAATGGCTCTTCTGCCGGGCTTTACATCCCTGGGTGGCCGCATGAGCGATCACCACGAGTACTACTACAAGACCTGGGAGGGTTTTGAACCGTTGCCCGATGAACAGAAGCTGGGAGTGGCCCTGGTGGGCCTCGGCAGCTACGCCAACGGCCAGCTGGCACCGGCACTGCAAAAGACCAAATTTTGCCGCCTCTCCGGTATTGTAACGGGAACCCCTGAAAAAAGAGATATCTGGGGCAAAAAGTACGGCATACCGGAATCCAACATGTATAACTACGAAAACTATGATCGTATCGCTGACAACGATGATATCGACATCATTTATGTAGTGCTGCCCAACGCGATGCACGCCGAATATACCATCCGGGCGGCCGAGGCGGGTAAGCATGTGATCTGTGAAAAACCGATGGCAACCTCCGTGGCCGATGCCGAAGAGATGGTAGAGGCCTGCCGCAGTGCCGGGGTAAAGCTTTCGGTGGGTTACCGGCTTCATTTTACTCCGCACCACCAGGAGATTATGCGTATCGGGCAGGAGGAACCGTACGGTTCGGTTACTGATATCAACGGGGGATTTGCATTTAACCTCACCAACCCGAATCGCTGGAGAATCGACAAGCAGATGGCCGGCGGCGGCCCGCTTATGGATGTAGGGGTCTATGCCATCCAGGCAGCACTGTATACCATGGGAGAACGCCCGGTATCGGTTGTTGCGGAAACTCCCGAAAAAACAAGGCCCGACTTTTTTGACGAGGTGGAGGAAACCATCCACTGGACGTTCGAATTCCCCGGCGGTATACAAGCGAAAGGGGAGAGCAGCTATGCCCAGGGATACAACTACCACCATGTTAATACGGCGGAAGGGTTTGGCCACATTGAACCGGCATACGGCTACGGCGGGCTGCAGGGGAAAACCCATAACGGGCCCATGAATCTTCCGAATGTGGAGCAGCAAACCCTGCAGATGGATGCCTTTGCGGACTGCGTGCGAAATGATCGGGAAAGCCGGGTACCCGGTGAGATGGGGCTGCGGGATGTCAGGCTCCTGATGGCGATCTACGAATCGGCAGAAACGGGTAACAAAATTGAGTTCGACTGGCAGGGATAGATAAAAAATGTGCGATGCACCTCCGTGATGCGTCGCACATGATCTTCGATCAATTAAATATACTGGTTGATCAGGTTCTCATAGTACTCCTGTCGGCCACTTATCTGTTCCGGCTCACCGTGTTCGACGGCATATGCGCGCAACTCTTCGAGCGTTAACTCCCCGTTCTCAAAAGCGGCGCCTGCATCGCTGTCGAATGAGCTGTACCGCTGTTTGCGCAGCTCGCGGTACTCGGAGTCTTCCATGATTTCAGAAGCCGTCTCAAGAGCCCGTGCCAGCATATCCATGCCGCCGATATGGGCATAGAACAGGTCCGTGAGGTCGGTCGAATTCCTGCGCAGTTTGGCATCGAAGTTGAATCCCCCTGACCCAAGGCCGCCGTGTTCAAGCAGTACGAGCATTGCCTGTGTCAGTTCATAAATGTTGACGGGAAACTGGTCGGTATCCCACCCGTTCTGATAGTCGCCCCGGTTGGCGTCCACGCTGCCCAGCAGTCCGCTGGAAGCCGCCACTTCCAGTTCGTGCTGGAACGTATGTTGTGAAAGGATGGCGTGATTGACCTCGATATTGACCTTGAAATCACCGTCCAGGTCGTGCTCCCTGAGAAAACCGATAACGGTGGCCGTATCGAAGTCATACTGGTGCTTCATCGGTTCCATCGGTTTCGGTTCGATCAGGAAGGTACCCTCAAACCCGTTCTTGCGCCCGTAATCACGGGCCATTTTCAAGAAGGTAGCCAGGTGTTCCTGCTCCCGTTTCATATCGGTGTTCAGCAAAGACATGTATCCCTCGCGTCCGCCCCAGAATACGTAATTGTGTCCACCAAGTTCGATAGTGGCATCAATGGCGTTTTTTACCTGGGTGGCGGCATGCGATACGACATGAAAATCGGGGTTGGTGGCGGCACCGTTCATATAACGGGGATTGGTAAAGAGGTTGGCTGTGCCCCACAACAGTTCCACGCCTGACTCTTCCTGTTTCTTTTTGGCGTAATCGACGATGGTGCGCAGTCGTTTTTCCGACTCCTTGATCGTATCTGCTTCTGCTACCAGATCGTAATCGTGAAAACAGTAAAAGGGTACACCTAGCTTGGTGATAAATTCGAAGGCCGCATCCATCTTCTCTTTAGCCCGCTGAATGGGGTCCTCGGCAGTGAGCCAGGGAAAATTACGAGTGCCCACTCCGAAGGGATCTTCACCGGCGTTGGTAAAGGTGTGCCAGTAGGCGATTGCAAACCGGAAAAAGTCTTTCATCGACTGCCCGGCCACCGTTTTGTCTTCGTCATAATATTTGAACGCCAGCGGATTGTCCGAATCTTTTCCCTCATATTCGATCTTCTCAATTTCGGGGAAATACTCCTTGTCACCAATTGTAATGTTCATAAATTGTTGGATTTCTGAAATGTTCTGATTGACGTTATACTGTTTTATTTGATTGCCCTACATTACCTTCTGCAGCTCCTCGAACCAGTGACCGTAGGCTTCGCGATAGGGGGATGCCAGGTGGTCTTGCGGTTCCAGCGTTTTGACAATTTTAAGAGCTGAAAATGCCTCCTCCCGGTTCTCAAAGACACCGGCACCGAGTCCCGCCCCGATGGCAGCTCCCACCGATCCGTCGGTATTATACATCTCCACTACCTTGCCGGTCACATTACTGAACGTTTCGGCAAATACCGGGCTCAGGAACATGTTGGTATACCCGACACGGACGGTATCGATCTCCATGCCCATATGTTTCATAATCTGGAGCCCGTAGTTTAGCGCGAAGGCGATTCCCTCCTGGGCAGCCCGTACCACATGTGCCGTCTCGTGGCGGTTAAACTGGATGCCGTTGATACGCGCGCCGAGATCACGGTTACCCAGCGGTCGTTCCGGGCCGTTACCGAACGGCAGAACGGTAACCCCCTCTGAACCGATCGGTACGGAACCGGCCATCTCGTTGAGCTGGTCATAGCTGTACGATGTTCCTGAAAGCAGTGTATTTCTCAGCCAGCTGTACTGGATTCCGGTTCCGTTGACGCAAAGCAGCACACCGTACCGTGGTTTGCCGGGTTCGTGGTTCACATGAACAAACGTATTGACACGGGATTCCTCATCATACAGCGGTTGATCGGTCACCCCATAGATTACACCGGATGTCCCGGCGGTCGCGGCCACTTCCCCCGGGTTGAGTACGTTGAGTGACAGGGCGTTGTTGGGCTGGTCTCCGGCCCGGTATGTCACGTTGATTCCCTTGGAAAGACCGAGGTCACCGGCGGCCTGAGCGGTGAGCTCACCATGATGTTCCATGTTCGCATATACCGGGGGAATCAGCTCTTCGGAGAGCCCGTAGTACTCCAGGAGATCATCGGCGATATCGCTCGACTTGAAATCCCAGAAGATGCCTTCTGAAAGCCCGGAGGTGGTGGTAGCCGTTTCTCCGGTCATTTTCATCGCAATATAGTCGCCGGGCAGCATAAATTTATCCGCCCTTTTATACACTTCAGGTTCATGCTCCTTTACCCATTTGAGCTTCGAGGCGGTGAAGTTGCCGGGGGAGTTCAGGTAGTGATCCAGGCAGTACGCTTTTCCAAGATCTTCAAATGCCTTCTGGCCGATCTCCACTGCCCGTCCGTCGCACCAGATGATGGAAGGCCGGAGAGGCTTCCTGTTTTTATCGACGAGTACGAGTCCGTGCATCTGGTAGGAGATCCCGATCGCTGCAATATCATCCGGATCGATACCCGGTTTCTGAGAGAATATTTTTTTCGTGGCGTTAACCACATGTTCCCACCATGTTTCGGGATCCTGTTCCGCCCATCCCGGTTCCGGTGCCCTCATCTCTAGTTCCTTTTCGGGTGATGCTGCCGAACCGACAACGGTTCCGCCGTCCACTTCTATGAGGCTGGCCTTAATGCTGGAACTCCCGACATCATATCCAAGTAAATACATCGATAATAGTTGGTAAATAATTTATGGATAGTGAGGGAACGAGGGCCCCGTTCAACTTCCGGCTTGCATGTTCCTTCCTGCTGAGCCTTGACCGTCAGCGAACACAGGTGCGCATGTTTGACCGGAGAGTAGCCTTACAATGCAGAAGTTGTTGAACGGGAGCACTTAGTCCCCACATTTTTTACATCCCTTTCAGTGTAGCAAGTGAATAAAGAGGCCCTCCAACGGAGTAGTGAGGAGGGCCGGAACGTATATTTAATCTTCTTTCTCGGAAAATGCCGAGTCGAAAGCGGCACCCGGTGCCGTAAAGTCAATCTTCTTGCAGTAGTCGGCCGATTCGCTGGCCCCGATTTCGCGTTCCATTCCACTATCTTCCCACTCAACGGAAAGGGGACCGTTGTACCCGATGCGGTTGAGGGCCCGAATGATCCGGTCAAAGTCGATCTTTCCGCGGCCCACCGATACAAAGTCCCAGTAACGATCTTTATTACCGAACTCCGTATGTCCGCCAAAGACCCCGGCTTTGGTCGGCTTGTCTGACCACCAGACATCTTTCATATGGACGTGATAAATACGGTCGGAGAAATGGTCGATAAACCCGACATAATCCACGCCCTGGTATCCGAGGTGGCTGGGATCGTAGTTGAACCCGAACGCTTCGCGGCCGTCCAGTGCTTCTACCGCACGCTCTGCGGAGGAGATATCAAAGGCGATCTCGGTGGGG
>JAWVZC010000164.1:0-9010 GCA_033722415.1 Balneolaceae bacterium
ACTGACCGAGAGCCGCCACCTGAGACAGAATATAGTCGTACTTCCGGAGGATGAGCAGCAGGTACGACCCGGAGATACCGGGTAAAATCATTGCACAGATGGCGATAGACCCGCTGAAAAAGACGAACAGCGCGGTTTCCGGGGTGTCGGTGGGTACCAGGGTTACCACCCAGAACCCGACGATCGCCCCCACAAGGATCAACCCGCCATGCCCCCAGGTGAGCCCGTCAATCGCCTTGACCAGGATCCAGATCGATCCAACGATCAAACCGAAAAAGAGGCCGTAAATCAGTTCCGGGTCGGTAAACATGAATACCTGCAGGGGTACAATACGCGTAAAAAACAGGATTGCCGCGGCGATACCGCTGAACAGCATAAGCAGAAATTTCCAGTGGATCACCTGCAGTGCCGAACGCCATTGGAGGGTAACCAGCTGCCTGACAAACCGGGTGTTGGCACTCTTGATCGCGTTGATCAGCCGTTCGTAAATCCCGAGTATCAGCGCAAGCGTGCCCCCGCTCACTCCCGGGACGATATCCGCTGATCCCATCAAAAACCCCTTGGCCATCAGAACCGGCCACTCTTTCCACGAGGTATGCTCAGCTTCTGCCATTTCCGTTTCGGGCGTAGATGAAATAGTACTATTCTCTTTTACCACTTAGCCGGGGAAACAGTTAATTTTGGATTGTAGAGATTGGGGTGACCGTGGATCGATGACCGGTGACGGGTACACCGTCCTGGCTTGATAGCGATAAACAGGGGCTGTTTTGGACTGCATGTCATTTTATTTCCATTCGATATTTACAAATTTGATCCCCTGGGTTTATTTGCTGCCGCCGTTCCAGCCCTTTTCACCGATCAGGGGAACAAACTTGAAATCCCGGAAATTCTCCTCTTCATACTCATCCTCCCTGATCTTGATGATTCGCTTCATCACCTGCCGGGAAGAGCTGCCGACGGGTATGACCAGCCGCCCGTTGACATTCAGCTGTTTGACCAGTTCATCGGGCACAACCGGTGCACCCGCGGTAACCACGATGGCATCATACGGGGCGTAGGCCGACCAGCCCAGGGTTCCGTCTCCCAGTTTAAGCTGAACCTTGTACCCCAGCTCCCGCAGTATCGAACGGGCCTTCTCGTAGAGTTCCTCATGTCGTTCGATGGTGTATACCTCCGCCCCCAGCTCGCAGAGAATCGCGGCCTGGTACCCCGATCCGGTACCGATCTCAAGAACTTTTTCCCCGGGCTTCACTTCCAGCAATTCGGTTTGGCGGGCCACGGTGTAGGGCTGTGAGATGGTCTGCTCCTTGCCGATCGGCAGGGCGGTGTCCTTGTAGGCGCGATCGGCCAGTGCCGTGTCCACAAACTGGTGACGCGGCACGATGGTAAACGCCTCCAGTACCCGCTCATCTTCGATACCTTTCTGACGAAGGGTTTCGACCAGCCGCCTTCGGCGCTGTTTAAATTTCAGATCTCCGTGCCCGGATCCCCAGTTAAGCATGTTCAATCGCTGCCGTTTTTTCAAGAACATCGTTCGTGTGATTCACCTAAACATAAGGAATGTGAATCAATAAAACGGATATTTATTTCCCTGATTCCTCCCGAACGGTGACGGATTCAGCCCGATCAGGATGAAGGTACGCCCGCACACCGAACTGCCGATCCGCCCCCGGAACACAAGATTTAATATGGTGGAAACCGATAAAATGGTTACTTTGAAAATTTCAACAACCCGTTCATTATTTCAGATCGCGACATGAAAACGCTGGTAAAAATAGCTGCCGGATTGCTGCTGTTCATCATCATTCTTATCGTTGGGCTAAACCTCTACTTTTCCGATGAACGCCTAAAAAAAATCATCATGCCCTATGTTAATGATGCGGCGGGGCGCGAGGTGCAGGTCGAAGAGATGTCGCTCACTTTTTTCAGCACGTTTCCGCAGCCGGGCCTTAGCATTCGAAACATGACTATTCCGGGGGATACGCCCGATGACACCCTTGCCTCCCTGGAGGAGTTTGTCGCCGGTGTCGAACTTTTCCCGCTTCTGGGCAACCGGATCAACATTACGGAGATCATCCTGCGGAAACCGAAGTTCCAATACCGGGTTAACCCGGACAGTACCAGCAATCTTGACTTTCTGATGACCGGCGAACCGGATACTGCTGCCGTGGATTCGACCGTCTATGAGCTGAATATTCCCCGCTTCACCATTACCGGCGCCCGCCTGCAGTATCATGATGCCACTTCCAGCACCTCGGTGCTGCTTGACGACCTGGACGCCAACATTTCCCTGCAGTATGCCGACCTGATCACCAGCAGCGTGGATGCCGAACTGGGAGGACTCAGCGCCACGGTGGACGGGCAGCAGTACCTGAACCGGCTGCCCCTGAGCCTTTCACAGCGATCGGTCCTCGATCTTGCCGCCGAGACCCTGAACCTGGGGAGCGGCACGTTTTCCATTCGCGGGCTGAACCTCAGCCTGTCGGGGGCCATAGCCAACTGGAGCTCTGACACCCCCTCGGTTGACCTCCGGTTTGCATCCTCGTCAGACAATTTTTCCGAAATACTGCACCTCGTCCCGGACGAATTCAGCAGGGATATCGAACAGCTGGAGACCAGGGGCAGCCTCTCCATCAACGGCAGCCTGAACGGAGTGATCGGCGGCGACACCCCTCCCTCGTTTAACGTCGATCTTTCGGTACAGGATGGCTACCTGAAATACCCCGACCTGCCCCAGTCCATTGACCGTGTGGAGATCAGTGCCAACGCAACCCGGGACCATGTGGACATAACGTCGTTCAATCTGCAGGCCGGACAGAACCGGTTCTCCCTTAACGGTGATATCCAGCACCCGATGGACGAGCCCCGCCGGTCGGTGAACCTCTCTGCCGATCTATTTTTTGATCTGTCCACCATCAAAAACTTCTATCCCATTGACGAAGACACCCTGAAACTGGAGGGAACCATGACGGCGAAAGCGGTTCTGAAGGGGAAAGCGGATCAGATTGAACGGGCGGTTGAAAGCGGAACCATAACGCTGCAGAACGGGTATATCGCCAGCAGGCACCTGGGCAAACCGATCGAGGATATCACGCTCACCTCCACCCTGGAGGGCAACCGGCTATCGATCTCGGAAGCGCGCTTCCGCTCCGGGAAAAACGACCTGTCGATTTCGGGAACCGTAACCGACTACCTTAGCGAAGACCCGGCAGTTGACCTGCAGATGAGAGGCAGCGCCCAGTTTTCCGAAATCCAGAATTATTACGACCTGCAGCCGACAATTACCGAGCTGACCGGGAGTGGCGAACTCAACCTTGCAGTCGCGGGACCGCTGCAGGATCCGGCCGGCTTGCGGCTTAACGGGCGAGCGGTAGTCAGCGACGTAAACATGAGCGGGGATTCGCTGGGTCAACCCGTCAAAAATTTAAACGGGGAAATGCAGCTTACCCCCGGTTCGGTGGACCTTACCGACCTGCGGTTCCAGCTGGGATCGTCGGATCTGGTCCTCAGCGGTTCGCTAACAAACTACATGGAGTACCTGAAACTGAAAGCTGATCGTGAAACAACCCCGGAACTTACGGGCCGGTTTCGCAGCTCCTATTTTACCCTGGACGAATTGATCGACTGGGAAGATACGACCACTACCCCCATCCCGATTGAACTGCCCGACCTGAACAGTTCGGTCAGTGCCGGAATCGACACCCTGCTGATTACCGGCGTCACTATGCGGAATCTCAGCGCCGAGGCGGGTACCACCCCGTCAAGGATTACTCTTGAGAAGGCCTCCATAGAACTGTTCGGCGGCAACGCCGAAGGCTCGTTTGTCTGGAGTGTACCCCGGCCCGATCGGACCGACATCACTTTCAGGGGAACGCTTGACGGGCTGCAAATCGGCTCGTTTTTCGAGGAGTTCCAGGTGCTGGGGGAAAAGAGCCTGTTTCACCGGTACGTTACCGGTTCCTTCAGTGCCGATGTCGAGTACTATTCGGAACTGGATGTTTTCCTGGAGCCCGACATTCCCTCCACCGAGATGAACGGATCGTTCACGATGACCAAATCACGCATCAAGGGACACCCGCTGCAGGAGCGGCTGGCCATGCTGCTGAAAGCCGATGAATTGCGAAATATCGCACTTGACGAGTCGAACACCCGGTTTCAGATCAGCAACAGCGTGATGACGATTGAGAATCTGGGGCTTACCAGCGGCGATATCGGGGCGGAGATGAGCGGTACCCGCCACCTGATCAATGACTCGATCGATTACAAGCTGAGCGTCTTCCTCCCGGGGCGATTTCGCAGCCGGATCGCGTCGGTGATCTCCGAACAAGCCACGGAGGCCCTGACGCAGGAAAACGGCACCATCCTGCTGCCGCTGCGCGTCACCGGTACCCAGGCCAACCCGCAGATTCGGCCCGACCAGGATGTCATCAAACCGATCCTGAAAGAGTTCCTGAAAGACAAGGCGGGCAACGCCCTTAAGAAACTCTTTGGAAATTAGCAGAGGAAATCAGTGGTAAAGTGTTAAGTTTCAAGTGTTAAGTGTTAAGTGTTAAGGTAAAAGTTATGCTTTTTCTCAATATTGCAACGTGGAAATAGTAATGGACGACCGTAGACCGAGGTCCGGTGACCGGTGTTTGCTGACGGCTGATTGCTGACAGGTGACCGGAGTGCCGTGGTCAGTTTAACAGTGGGTCGGTGCCGAGTGTTAAACGTTGTTTGGGAAATTGAGATTTGCTATTTGGTATTTGTGTGTGATCAGGTCCTGAAATTGGTAACCGAATCAAAACCGGTGGGTATAGCTCAGCTTGATAACCCCCGACCGGTTGGTAGTTCGCAGCCGTTCCAGGGGATCGTCGAACCAGTTGTGATTATATACGAGATAGAGATCCGATCCCGGGCGTATGATCCACCGGAGGCGGTTGTTCATGGACATATCCCTGCTGAGGTTGTCGTATTGAAGGTTCGTTGTGATAAACAATGAGGTTGTTAGATCCACATTGGCCTCAAAACGGAACAGGTCGGTACTGAAACTGCCCTCATCCAGGTTTACATCGGTGTGCACGTACTCCGGGGTCAGTTCAATTCCGGGATAGGGCCGCACGGTCAGTTCCGAGCTGTATTCGGTGGACCGGCCCGACCAAAACCCGCCGGTTTCCACGGCTACCTCCCCCGAAATTCGCCGGTACGAGGCTGTCTCCACCCCCACCTCGGTGCTCCAGGTGCGGTAATCTCCCGTCGGGATGATAATTGAACCATCCCGCCTGATATCGAACGGTTCCCGGAGTTTTTCAAAATTATTGGAGAGATCCAGTTCCACCACATCCCCCGACATAAAGGTAAGATCGAACAGGGTGAACCGGATCTCCTGGGTCAGCAGTTCAAAATCGAGGTCCATCAGGTGTTCAAATCGCAGCTCCCAGTCGATCTGCTGGATGAGATCACTGCTCGTAAATTGCGGGGAGTACTCGACAGAGGGCTGCAGCCGTCGAAACGCGTTCCTGGGCGTAAACCCCACCGCCGGGCTGAAGGCGTTCCCGAATTCGCGGTAGGAGACGTGGGCCTCCCACGGCTGGTTCGGGTAGTTCAGCCGGATGCCACGGGAAGAGCGGTCCCAGATATTGGTGGTATCGATATCGGCAAACGGGGAGTTATGGAACACAAAAAATGCCTGGAACTGGAGATTCCTGTTTCCCATGAAATTCGACGTCCCAAGTTCAAGATCGGCCCCGAGTGTGTGGCGATCCTGCAGGGCGGGCTGCATATCTTCGCTGTCCCGGGTTGATCGCCGGGTATATATCATTCCGATCGTGCTTTCGGACCCGATATTTCGTTTGACCCGGGCCACGGAGAAGTTCTCCGGTTCTACCTGTCCCTTTTCACCGGTGCGCACGTGGAGCAGTGCAAGGTTATACTGCCCCGCGTTCCCCAGCACACGCGCCCCGTATGTTATCGGTATCGGCTGGCCGCCCTGCAGCCCTATCCGCCGACTGAAATAGGGATTAATGTTGCTGGAAGGGGCAAATTCATAGATGTTGGCACCCTCCAGGAAAAAATCCCGCTGTTCCGGAAAAAAGAGCGGAAACCGGGTGAGGTTTACCCGCCGTTGGTCGACCTCGGCCTCGGCGAAATCGGTATTGAACGTGAGAGAGGCTTTCAGGCTCGGAGTGATGCTGTAATTGATATCGAGCCCGCCGTCAAGGTTCGTATCGGTCTGATCCCCGGACGGCAGTGCCCGATCTTCGGTCCCGCTCAAAATACCAAACGGCACGACCTCGAGTCCCACACCCTGCGACATCCCTTTCAACCCGGTAAGCACACCGGCATCCTGCGGGCGGGCAATCCCCTGGTTGCGACGAAACCCGGTCCAGAGAGCGGTCTCGTTTTTGCGGCGTATCACCCGCATGAAATTAGCGCCCCAGCGGTCGCTGGCGGCATCAAAATTGAAGGTGCGAAATGGAATTCTGATCTCCGCCGACCACCCGAAATCACTGATCACGGTTCGGGCATCCCAGATGCCGTCCCAGTTTAGATTGATTTCGTTACCCTGCCCGGTGCTGATCAAACCGTCGGTTCGGAGCCCATTGGGGTTCACCTCCATGAAATATGCCGATCGCTGATCGTTAAAGGTATCCAGGATCCAGGTAAAGCGTTCGTCTGATACAATGCGGACATCCCGCCGTTTCTGATAGGCTTTTATACCGGAGGGATTCTCATCAAACAGTATAACCCCAATATAGAGGTACTCACTGTCGTAGGCGATACGCACCTCGGTACGTTCGGTGGCCGGTGCTCCCTCCCGGGGTTCCTGCTGCCGAAAGCCGGTGGCAGGGGCAATCTCGTTCCAAAAGGTCTCCGTTACGCTCCCGTCAAATACGATGCGGGCATCCGCCGGAAGCCGTTGCGCCTGCAGTGATTTTTTCGGGCTGTCCTGTGCCAACACCGCCTGCGGCACCACCAATAGTAGGCTGACAGCAAGTTTCACCCATAATCCCGACCTGTTTCTCCCAATCCTGGTTCCTATCATTACCCGTCTGGTTTTTGTGTATCGTAGTTATTGATGTATTTTGATGTATTTAGTGCGTATTACCCGGAACTCAACGCGATACCATGCATGATACCTGTCCTTCCCAGATCGCTCTAAAAAACGTAAGCTAGATCATGTGTTCCCTCCCGTGACTTGACAGGGGGTCGACCGAAGAGAATCGAGCGTAATATAACAACCTGTGCCGTATCTGAATAACGTTATTGCAGCTTTTAACAACCGGCAGGTCACTCATCTTCACCGGAACCGTCGGGCGCCAGATCCACAGTGATGGTGTGCAGGTGTGTATCGCTATTTCGCTCCTCGTAGGTGTAGGAGATATCGAGGTTCGACTGATTTACAATCCGCTTGACAATGGACAAGCCGAGCCCGATGGAGCTTGTGCTCTGGTCGGCCTTTTTAAATCGTTTGAAAAGATCGTTCGGATCCACCTTGAGGGGCTTGCCGGTGTTGGTGATAACCAGGTGTTCACGCGTAAGCTCGATATCGATGCATCCCCGGTTCACATTGTGCCGGATGGCGTTTTGCAGCAGGTTGGTCCAGAGGATGTCGGCCAATACCGGGTGCATGTGTACCTGAACATTGTCCTGGAGCTCCGATTTCACGGTGATATTGTTTAATGAAATAAGCTCATCAAAGGTGTCTAAACTGTCACTGACAAGCTTCGACAGGTTAACCTTTTGCGAGTTGGTGAATTCGTGATTCTCAATTTTCGTGAGCAGTCCGAGTGATTCACTCAGTTTGGAGAGTTTCCGAATCGCATTTTGTGTCGACTCCACGTACTGGAACTGTTCCGGGCTCAGTTCGGTCTCAGTCAGCAGTTCGAGCTTGCCCTGGGCGATTGAGAGCGGTGTCTGCAGCTCGTGCGAGGCATTTTCGGCAAACTCCTTCAGGTTCTGGTAATCGGATACCGCCTTGCGGGTCATTTCGTTGACAAAACGGTTGAGTTCATCAAATTCCTTTACGCTGGTATCTTCCGCTACAATTGGCTCCCGCTCGTGCAACTTGAAATCCCGAATTTTCTGCAGGGTGTCGCGAAACGGCTTAAAGAGACGGCCGGAAACCATAAATCCGACCCCGATCGCCCCTATCACCTGCAGGCCGAGTATCCAGAGCAGGGTCTTAACCACGGCTTCGATGATATCATCCGACTCAACCAGTCCGCCCCATGTGGAGATATAATAGGACTTGCCGTCGATATTACGTACGGCCGACACTTTCACATTGTGTTCCATCCGTTTCAGGTGGGGATGCCAGGCCATGGTGTCGGAGGCGACGACGCGCTCTTCTTGCATTGTACCCAGTTCCCTGACCACGAGATTGCGATCCTTGAACTTTTCCACCACCTGCGTGCTGTCGAACCCGAACTCCTGGGCCCGCCCCTCTTCAATCAGGTAACTAATGCGGTTGATACGGTCCATATAGCGCCATCGCAGTTCCTTGTCGATCTCCCCCTTGATAAGGTAGTAGGAGATTACCCCGCCGGCCGAGAGAACCACGATGGTGATGAGGAGGTAAATGACCAGAAATTTGTTAACCAGTTTCATCAGCTTGCGATCTTGAATTTATAACCGATTCCGTAAATGGACTCGATGTAGTCACCCGCCCCGGCCCCAACCAGCTTTTTGCGGAGGTTCTTGATATGCTGGTACACGAAATCGAGATTATCCAGGTGATCCACATAGTCGCCCCACAAGTGCTCGGCGATGGTCTGCTTGGAGAGCACCCTGTTTTTATTGGCCGAAAAATAGACCAGCAGATCGTACTCTTTGGGGGTCAGGTCCACCGGTTCGTCATCGACCGTCACTTCCATCGTATCGGTATTGATACTGATCTCGTTGACGGTGATGATCTCGTCGCCCCCCAGGTTTTTGCGCCGGTTCACGGCCTTTATGCGCGCGTGCAGCTCGGAAAGGTGGAACGGCTTGGTCAGGTAGTCATCGGCCCCCAGCTCCAGCCCCTTCACCT
>JAWVZC010000165.1:0-8933 GCA_033722415.1 Balneolaceae bacterium
ACGCCAACAACAGCCAGCCATTCTCCGTGGAAGTCCTCGATGACAAGCAGAGCATTCTCAGCCTGGCTTTCGAAATCCACCCGGACCTGCGCACCGTTCGTTCCCTGCTGTTGCAGGATCAAAATACACAGTTGAACCGGAGAACCTGGGTCGGGGGTAACCGATTCATCGAAGGTAGTCTGACGCTGGATCCCGATACCCTCGACCTGCTGATTCTGCACGGGTACCCGGCCGCCGGAGTACCGTCCCAAATTGAAAATCGCCTCACCGAAATTCTTGACAATGTTCCGGCAGTCATCATGGCCACCCCTGGTAGCCAGCTGCAAAATATCCCGGGAGCCGCATCCCTGCTCCCGATTACCGGTCCACCCGACAACGAATCTTTCCAGACCAGCCTGCTCCCGGTCGTGGAAGCAACCGAACACCCGATCATGGAACTCCCGGAGATATCTTATGAGCGCCTGCCCACCGTCTATGCGCCCATAGATGATTTACGCCTGTCACCGGGTTCAACAATCCTTTTTGACAGCCGTTTCCAGGGTACCGATACCGGGCAACCACTGATCGCGATCCAGCAGGTCGGAAATCTGAGGAGAACACAGCTGAATGCCAGCGGCTGGTATCGTATCGCCCAGAGTACCAATCCGCAGGCACGTACATTCCTGGAGGCCCTGATTTACAATACGGTAAGCTGGACTGCCGCCCGACCCGACAACCGGAGACTCAAGATCCAGCCTTCTCAAAAGGTATTTACTGGCAGCGAACCGGTATCATTCAACGCCTTTTTAACCAACGAAAGCGGGCAGGTTGAAAATGAAGGCGTCATTACCGTAACCCTGTCGAGTGAAGAGATGGACTCCCGGTTATATAACATGGACAACGTTGGCGGCGGCCAGTACCAGCTGCAGGTCGGTACACTGCCGGAGGGAATATACCAGTTTGAGGCCACAGCGAAGAAGGGCAGCCGAACCATCGATACGCAGCGGGGTGAATTCTCGGTTTCGGGTTCCAACCTGGAGTTTGTAAATACCATCCGCAACGACGGGCTGTTGCAACAGATAGCCGGTGAAACCGGTGGACGATTTTATACCTACGACACTGCCGGTTCACTCTGGCAGAATATGGATGACCGCGACCTGATGGAAAGGGAAACCGTCACCGAGACACACCTTTTCCAGCCGTACCAACACTACTTCTGGTTCCTTCTGGTGATAGTATTACTCGGATCGGAGTGGTTCCTGAGAAAATATGTCGCTCTCCCCTGACTTTGGATTGTGCTGCAGGAACAAAACAGCTGACAAGCTGGCCTACAAAATTCTCTTGAAAAGTTCGGACCGGTGGGCGAGATATTAGCATTCATCGATAAGCGGCGAACGAACGTTTGAAATCATCCTGACCAGTTCTGCTCTCCGCACAGGTTTTGTCAAGTACCCGTCCATTCCCGCTTCCAGGCAGGTCTGTTTGTCCTCATTGAGGGCGCTGGCCGAGAGGGCTACAATGGTGATTCTTTCCCCTTCAGACAGTGTCTCGCGATGACGGATGGCCATCGTAGCCTCAAAACCATTCATGACAGGCATTCTGAGATCCATGAGGATCAGGTCGAAAGAATCCGTTTCCACGGCCTTCAGGGCTTCCTCTCCATTTGAGACGACACTGACAGCAGCTCCCTCCCGCTCGAGGATTTTACGGGTTACTTTCTGGTTAATCTTGTCATCCTCGGCAACAAGGATATGCATTCCCACCAACGCTTCATTTTTTTGACTCATTGTCAAGACCCCGATTGTTTGCAACTGTTTGTTCCCACATGTACAGCTTCACCCTGTTATGTCCTGACCTGGACACCATCCAGTTGTATAGTCATAAGGAGGCCGGGTTTAAATTCTCTGACCAATCTATTAATTATTTCTAATATTTGAAAATATATTTGTCTGCCCTTCTACAAGTTTCATGTTATTCTCCGTACGAGGGTACATATTTACACTAGATTACCGCCGGTTCTGAAAACGTCAGCGTACCGTTTTTGGCATTTAGCGTCCCTCGTAAGCCCACCGGAAGGGTAAACATATCCCGGATATGTCCGATCATGGCACCGGTACAAACCGGAACGTCCAGCGGCAGGAAGTGGTCTCTCATTACCTCATCAAGTGTCAGGCTATAGTCGTTACCAGGCAGGCAATCAGTACATTTTCCAAAATATATACCATTAACCTTGTCTAGAATTCCCCCCATCTTCAGCTGAGTAAGCAAGCGGTCGATTCGATACACATCTTCACCGATATCCTCCAGAAACAGAATGGCCCCGTCGAAATTGGGCAGGTAGTCGGTTCCGAGCATCGATGCCAGGACGGTCAGATTCCCCCCCAAAAGTGGTCCTGATGCCATTCCCGGACGCAAAGTCTGCGGCATTTCATGCTCGGGATTACGCAGAGCCAGGGTGCTCTTCCGCATCACCGCCCGTTTAAAATGGCGAAATGTAAATTCGGTCCAGTCTGACTTGCCCACCGGCCCGTGAAAGGTAACAAGCCCGGTTTTGGCATAAATGGACAGCAGCAGCGAGGTGATATCACTAAAACCGATCAGCGGTTTCGGATTGCCGGCAATCGCCTCAAAATCGATGTACGGAAGAATGCGATTGGATCCCCATCCGCCGCGAAACGGAATAACGGCATCCACTTCAGGGTCGCGAAACATGCTGTTGAAATCTTCGGCGCGCTGCCGGTCCGTTCCCGCAAAATAGCCGCGCTGTTCCAGGGCATGCCGGCCTACTTTTACCTTGAATCCCAGTTTGCGCATTGTTTCCTCTATCTCCTCATACCGTTCTCTCTCCGGGATGATGCTTGCCGGACTGATCAGCCCGATCGTATCACCCTTTTTAAGCCGGGCCGGTTTTATGATACGATTGGGAGATAAAGCGGTCTGCCGGTTTTCCAACAGGGAAAATACCCCACCCAACCCAAGGGAGAAAAAAAAATCAGAGCGCTTCATTTGTGTCCTCCGTATAAAGCCCGTGTTTAATAATATACTCCTGCACCCGTTGCGGGATCCATGATTGATATCGATGCCCTGCCCCGGCAATCATTGCCCGCAATTTTGTAGAAGAGATATCCACTGGTTCGTGATTTACGAAAGTTGCTTGATCAACATATGTTTGTTCGGCGTTTTTTTTTGTGCTACCGGGGCGCCCGGCAACCAGCAACTCACACTCTTCGATGATCTCATCCGGTTTATGCCAGGTGTGAAACTCTTCGAGGGAATCCTCGCCAATACAGAGATAAAAAATCGTTTCAGGATACTTCTTTTTCAAATATCGAATGGTCCGGATCGTATAGGCAGGCTGAGGCAGGTTCTTTTCAACATCGCAGATTTCAACCCCGTCAAACTGCTCAAACGCCAACTCGAGCATATTCCTTCGGTGCTTGTAGGAAGTGATTTCTGAATTATCCTTGTGCGGGGGGCACGGACTTGGCAAAACCCACAGCTCATCGATCCGTCCACTGATCAGGAACGAGCCAACAATCGACACGTGTCCTTTGTGGACCGGGTCAAAAGTTCCGCCGAACAGGCCTACTCGAGCAGCCATGGCACCTGCTAGTTCGTAGCGGTGGTCGTGGCGGCTGCCGTATTGCTGCTGTCGGGGGAATCCCCGTTAAGCTGAGCGAGGGCCACACGCGCTTCATCCACGTAGTCATCCGCAAGCGAGCGGTGTTCACCTTGCGGCCATAACTGGAGATATTTTTCATAGCTTTCGATCGCCTTCTGGTAGCGTTCCTCCTGTTTGGACCGCACGCTGTTTTCCGCATAGGTGTTGTAGGCGTTTATCTGATCCACCAGCGCCTGCTCAGCCCATTGCGTTTCCGGGTACTGGTCGATGGTCAGCCCGTAGTATATGGCGGCGGCTTCATACTCGTCGATCCGCATGTAGAGGTCGGCGGCGTTATACATTTTATGAGCGAGCTTCTCCCGCATCTGGTCCACGTAGTTACCGATTTCCTGGAGCCGGTCGGAATCGGGATAGCGTGATTCGAATAGATTGAATTTTTCGATGGCTCTGCGGGTGAACTTCTGATCCAGCCGGTACCGCGGACTTAACTTATAGTAGCAGTAGGCCTCCTTGAAATCCACTTCCTCCCGGCGTTCGGATCGGGGATACAGCGAGGAGTAGCGTTCATACTCCGAGGCAGCCATCAGGTAGTTTTCGTTGTTGAAATGTGATTCCGCAAGGTAATACTGTGCGTTGCGGGCATACTCAGTACCGCGGCCAAGCTGAAATACGGTCTCAAACCCGTTTACCGCGTCAGAATAATCCCCGTTTTGAAACAGGCGCATCGACTTCTTGTAGGCTACCGGAAGCGAGTCGCCCCGCTGAATGTAGTTTTCCTTGGAGCACGCTGAGAATAGCAGGGTCACAGCTAAAATTGCGACTGGAACTAGTCGTGACATGTTGAGATCCATATGCAGTTGGTTCAATATTCTCTGTTTTTCAGTTTATGTAAATATTCGATTAAATCTTTTTTGTACTCAGTATCCGGGAATTCATCCAGCAGCTCTCCGGCTTTGCAGTAATGGTTATCGATGGCTTCCGCCGTTTTCTCGATTACACCCAATTTGTCATACAGATTAACCACTTTGTCAATTTGCTGCCGGCCGGTTTCGGCACTTGAAAGCGACTCACGGATAAACCGTTTTTGCTGACTGTTCCCTTCCTGTAACGCAAGAATGGACAGATATGTTTTCTTTCCCTCAATGATATCACCGCCCGTGGTTTTACCGAACTTCGTGGGATCGGCGATCGCATCCAGCAAGTCATCCTGAATCTGAAATGCGGTGCCCGTTTCCCGCCCGATTCTGCGCAGAAGGTCCAGTTTCTGCAGGTCGGGATCGGCCACGGCCCCTCCCAGCATGAATGCACCAATGATCAGTGCGGCGGTTTTCCCGTGAATCATCTTCAGGTATTCCTGGATCGTTACGTTACTGCGTTCAGCGTAATCGAGGTCAAAAGCCTGCCCTTCACAGACTTTCTCAGCACATTCAAGGAAGATCTCCATGATCCCCGCATACTGCTTCTTTGAGTACCGCCCGGATTCCCCGTAATAATACAGCTGTCGGAAAGCCCGGGCAAACATTACATCACCGGACAGAATGGCCGTGGAGGCGTTCCATTTCTTAAATACACTCGGCTTCCCGCGACGTGTTTCGGCCGCATCCATGATATCGTCGTGGATCAGTGTAAAATTGTGCAGCAGCTCAATCGCCAAGGCTGCCGGTACCGCCTCCTCCACCTCACCTCCGGACATTCCGCAGGCTATCAGCGTAAAATAGGGCCGGATACGCTTACCCCCCAATTCCAGCGTATAACGAACCGGCTCATAGAGTCGGGCGGGATATTCCGGAAGGTCGAGTTCGTTCAACTTCCGGTTGATCATCTCTGACAGTTGGCGATGCTTCCGTGTGCTTTTCAAGAACTTCTTTTTGGCTGTTTTTTTGAAGAATGCAAATATAACGAATTTAATGCAGGATGTAATAGGGGATTCAAACCGGCATCAACTGATCTTCCGTGAGTGCCCCCGCGGTTTCGGCGCCGGTAAGTGTGAGGATGACCCTCGCCTGGTATCGCCATTTTTCGTAGAGTTTTTCCAGTCCGTTCGCACCCTGCCGTACCACACGCTGGATCACAGGTTGCGCGGTGGCTCCAAAATCTGCCCCAAGGCAGAGAGATTTCAGCAGGTCAAAACTGCTGCGAAGCCCGCCGGAGGCTATCAGTTCAAAATCATACTCCTCTCTCAGCTTCCGCATAGCCAGCAGGGACCTCACGGTGGGGATTCCCCAGTCGTTAAAGTCGTGATCTGCCCGGCTGTTCCCGCGGCGTTCATTCTCCACTTTTGCCCAGCTCGTCCCCCCGGCACCCGCGAGATCGATAACGGATACGCCGCATTCCAGCAGCCGGCGCGAAACATCGACAGAAATGCCCGCCCCTGTTTCCTTGACGATTACGGGTACCGGGCTTTTGCTGACGAGTTTTCGGATACCATCCTCAATACCCCTGAACCTGCGATCACCCTCCGGCTGCATCAGCTCCTGCAGGGGATTCAGGTGCACGATTACCGCGTCAGCTTCAATGGATCCGATCAACAGGTCCAGGTGGGCGTCCGGCAAGCCGCCGGCCAGCTGTGCGCCCCCGATATTCGAGGCAATGAAAGCGGTAGGGGCTTTTTGGCGCACGACCGAAAATGTCGGTTCCAGGTCGGGATCCTCCAGCATCGCCCGCTGGCTGCCGACGCCAAACGGCAGGTTTTCGCGTTCACAAAATTCTGCGATGATGGCGTTTACCGCTCCCGCATCGGTGTACCCTCCCGTCATGGAGGAGATAAATAGGGGAAACGAGAACCGGCGCCCCAGCAGTTCGGCCGAGGTATCGACCTCATCGAAATTCACCTCCGGCAGCGCATTGTGAACGAAATCGAAATCCTCAAATCCAGCAGATCGCGAGTACCCCATGTCACCGGTAACGGTGAGATCGACATGATCCTTTTTCCGGTCTTTGATGCTCATCTGTTCTCTTCTGAGGTTATTGTGACGTGTGATTAAACGAGTTCCCCAGTTCCTTCAGCCGGTTCCCCGCCAGCTGGTATACGGTCCACTCCTCTTTTTGCCGGGCTCCCAGGCTCTCGTAGAAGCCGATCGCCTGTTCGTTCCACTCCTGAACGGCCCACTCCAGCCGCCCGCAGTCGCGATGATTGGCCAGGCGGGCCAGGTAGGTAAGAAATTCGCGACCGTACCCGTTACCGCGCATCCCCTGTTTGACAAACAGGTCTTCAAGGTAGATTCCGGGTTTTCCCACAAATGTAGAAAAATTGTGGAAGAAAAGGGCAAACCCCGCCGGTTTCTCTCCCTCAAAACCCAGAATCACTTCGGCGTAGGAGCGATCCCCAAACAGGTTCTGCCGAAGTTGATCTTCGGTGGAAACAACTTCATCCTCCAGGTTTTCAAAATCCGCCAACTCCTTGATAAACCGGTGTATCAGCGGAACATCAGCAGTATTGGCAAAGCGAAGCTTGAATCCCTCAATCGAGGTATCTATCCAGTTGAATTCAGACATAGCGTATTCGTTTTTCTTCATGTTCAGGGATATCATCATCGGCGACAAAATGCAGTTGCGAAGCCCCCGTCAGATCATGTATGATCCCCCGTTGATATGAAATGTGGCCCCGGTCATATGTTTGACCTTACCGCCGGCGAGGAATGTTACCAGTTCGGCTACCTCCTCCGGCGAGGTAATTTCATCAAACGACATACCTTCGGTGAGGTACTCCTCACCGTAAATGTCAATGGCATCTATTGCCATATCGGTTTTTATAAAGCCGGGGGCAATGGAGTAAGCGGCAATCCCTTTCATGCCGAAATCGCGCGCCACACTTTTTGTAAATGCCACCAGTCCCCCCTTGGAAGCTGCATAAGAGGCGTATTCCTGCGTATCTCCCCGGTAGGCGGCACGGGATGCAATATTAATTAACAACCCCTCCCCATCGCCGCTCCAGCGCTTCAATGCCCATTTGGAAAGCAGGGCCGGAGCCCGCAGGTTTACCTGCATGGTTTTGTCCCAGCTTTCCAGCCAGTGAGCGTCATCACTGTTCATATCCGCATCTTCAAATACTCCCGCATTGTTCACCAACACATCAGGGGCCCGTTCTCTCTGAAACACCGGTTTCAGTGTTTTGTAGAGTTCATTGGTGGAGGCAAGATCCACCCGGATCCCTTCAAAATGGCGATGTTCAGCAACCGATTCCGGGAATTCTGAACTGCGCGCCGTCCCGATAACTCCGGCACCGGAGGCAAGAAGCTTTTCGGTGATACTTCGCCCGATTCCTCGGGAAGCCCCGGTGACCAGTACCATTTTTCCTGACAAGTCCATCATCCTGAGTTTGTAGCAATAACGGGTTTATAACACCCGGCAGCGATTAAAGTTTGAAGTTCAGTGTTCCGTGTGTTAGGTGATGATCTCCTCTACAAAATTGGGCAGTGCAAATGACCCAATATGGATATCCTTGTTGTAGTATTTCAACTGATCTCCGAACGAACCGAGCCCTTGTTCAACCCGGTTGATCGTATCCTGATTCAACGGTTCTCCCCCCTTGCTGGCCAGGCAGAAAGACCACATGCCCGCCGGGTAAAGCGGGATGTACGCGAGGTACATCCGGCTGACAGTGTACAGCGATTTGAGCCCCGAGAATACGTTCTGAATGCTGGCATGATATGACGCCACCCAGGGACTCTCGGTCTGTGCGGCCAGCACCCCGTCCTCGCTGAGGATATCGCGGCAGGCTCCAATAAAATCCTGTTCAAACAATCCCTTGGCGGGTCCAACCGGGTCAGAACCGTCGATAATGACAACGTCGTATTTCCGTTTCACATCGTGCACGAATGTGATACCGTTTTCCACGATAATGTTCAGCCTCGGGTCGCTCCAGGCGCCCACACCGGGAAAATGCTGTTTCGAAGCCCGTATTACCGCTTCATCGATCTCAACCAAATCCACTTGCTGAACCGTCGCATGGCGAAGAACCTCGCGGGCGGTGCCGCCGTCCCCGCCGCCGATGATGAGGATCCACTCGGGCTGCGGATGGGTAAACATCGCGACATGTGTGAGCATCTCGTGGTATACAAATTCATCTTTTTCCGACAGCATGACCATCCCGTCGATCGTCATGAGGTTGCCCCAGGTGTCCGTTTTGAGTACTTCTACCTTCTGGAACTCCGTCTGCTCACTGAAGAGTATCTCCTCGACTCCGACGGTCAAACCGGTTTTTCCGTTGTAGTATTCGTTGAATTGTGCAGCCACAATCTGAAATATTAAGTTTAACAAGTTAAATGCAGTACCAGCCGAAATACCAGACCGCTTCTGAGCAATCGGTTTGCTGATGAATTGATCGCCGGGG
>JAWVZC010000166.1:0-8842 GCA_033722415.1 Balneolaceae bacterium
ATCTGCAGGTAGAGCAGGTTGAACAGCAGATCTGCCAGTCCGATTGTTACCGCCGAGAGCGCCGCAATGCGGAATGCCAGTCGCGATCCCTGGCGAAACGATTTCTTCTTCATTCTTTAAAGCGGTAGCCTACACCTTTAACGGTTTCAATATATTCATCCCCCAGCTTTTCACGGATCTTTCGTACGTGAACATCCACCGTCCGGTCCACCACGTAGATATTATCTCCCCAGACGTGATTCAGCAGGGTCTGCCGGTCCATCACTTTTCCCTTGCGGCTGGCCAGGAAGTAGAGCAGCTCGAACTCCTTGCGCGGCAGGTGAAACTCCTCCTCGCCGCGAGTTACGATATACCGGTCCTTGTCGATCTCGATGTCGTGTACTTCCAGACGGTTGACGGGTTCCTCGGTCTCCTCGAAACGGCGAAGCACGGCCTTGATGCGAGATATCAACTTGGTGGTGCTGATCGGCTTTGTGATATAGTCATCCCCGCCTTTGTCGAGCCCCTCCACCTCGGTCTTTTCGTCGCCGCGGGCCGTCAGAAAAATTATGGGAATGCGCTTCAGGTCTTCATCCTCACGCATAACTTCCACCACCTCGAGCCCGTCCATTTTAGGCATCATGATGTCGAGCAGCACGAGGTTGGGCCGGTGTTCGCGGGCCACCTCAATCCCCTCTTCCCCGTCTTCGGCCTTCAGGACGTCGAAGCCCTCTTTTTTCAGGTTATATTCTATCAGATCCAGCAGATCCTGTTCATCATCTACTACGAGAATGGTTTGCTTGTCAGCCACAATGTCAATGTCTGTTTAATGGTTACTATCGAAAGATAAGAAATATCCGGCGGTGATTTACGCTCCAATACTACAAACCAGTCTCTCCAATTTAAACCGTGACCTGTTAAGTTATTGTTATTTATAGGAGCGAATTTTCCACTCTACTTAAGTAATAGGACTTAAATTTCTGATTTAGCCCGTTTTCTGCTTGTGCTTTCGGTCTTGTGTTAATCCGGTTTATTACGATATCCATTCTTTCAAAAGGTTAAGCGGGAACATTCCCACCGAAGTTCTTTACGGGGCGTCTGTTTCGGGGATTCCCGATTCCATGCCGCTTGGCCTGTATTGCTAATAAAAAAATATCTTCAGCAAGACGAAGGGATCATCACATGCGAAATGTATGGATATTCATTGAGCGGGTGATTTCCATCTTCAACGCAGCTATAAGGATCATTTAGCAGCCTGCGATATCCCGTTATATCCTGGTCGAATAAAAATCAAGGTAACTCATCGAATATCACAACGGTACAGGGGATCTGACATACTACGTTCAGCGGTTAGGTCAGGGGGCAAAGAACCAGGAATGCCCACTGTGTTATCCCGGGTTCCGAGAGCTGTCGGAAATCTAGCGGTGGCACTGAGCGTTGATCTGCTGCATGCTGAGATCACCGGCAGGGGCCTTCCCAGATCCTTTAACAAGTTCAGGAAGACGTAAAGGCTGCGTCTTAACCCGTAAACACGTTTCCATAATACTTATGAGAAATGCAGGCCAGGGAAAAATGTGCAGCCTGGTGCACACTGTGATAACGATGTTGTTATTACAACGAAAAGGCCCCCATTTGAATGCAAGTTGTTATGGGACAAATGAATGAAATGCGGAGTACGGAGATGAATACCCCCGGCCCCGGTTAACCGATTGAAGGGGATCAACTTCATGCATGCAGTGTCCCCCGCCTCACAAAATTCATGTTATTGACTCCAATATTTCGCCCTCTTTCCATCCCGTATTCTGTTGTGGGGATACAGGAACACAGCAATGACCGTTTTATCCTGGACCGGTACCTATTTGTTAAGCTTCGCCAGGGCTTGTTTTACCAGCTGCTGCAGGTCATCAAACGACCCGTTTTCACCGACCGCCTGGGTAACCGCCTTTTCGGCTTCCCGCTTGCGGAATCCCAGAGATTCCAGGGCGGAAACGGCCTCCTCTTTCAGGTTGCCGGAAATGGAAGCACCCTGTGATTCGGCCATACCGTCCGGAATGCCCATGGAGAGATCTCCTATTTTATCTTTCAGTTCCAGGATCATCCGGTCGGCGGTTTTTTTGCCGATACCGGTGATCTGCGTGAGGGCACTTTTGTCTGACTGTGCGAGGGCGGAAATAATCTGCGGGGCGGGCAAGCCGGACAGGATGGTCAGGCCCAGTTTGGGGCCCACTCCTTTTACGGTTATCAGCAGTTCAAAAAGCTCTTTCTCGTCGGGTGTGGCAAATCCGAACAGGCGTTGATCATTATCGGTAAAATGGTGGTACACCAGCAGCTTGACCTTCTCTCCAATATCGGGAAGCTGCTGAAGGGTTTGTGTGGAAATCTCCACTTCGTAACCCACCCCGTGGAGATCAATAATAGCGTATTCCGTTGTTTTTGCCGCAAGAGATCCGTTCAGGTATGCTATCATCAGAAATTATTCACTTATTCGGTCGGGGTTTTCTTTGACAAACTCGGCCCAGCTGGAGTTGCTCCGGTTTTGGTGCCGCTTTTTCTGACCGGCGGGTATCCGCCCCTGCAGGCTGCTGCTCTTCATCAGGTGACACCAGGCCACGGCCAGGGCATCCGTGGCATCGTTCGAGAGGGTTTCTTCGGACAGCTGTACGGTTTTCTTCAGCATAAATGCGACCTGCTGTTTACTTGCGTTACCGTTGCCGGTTATCGATTTCTTTACCTCCTTGGGGTAGTACTCCGCAATCGGGATATCCTGGTTGGCCCCGGCCAGCATGATGGCGGCCTGGGCCCGCCCCAGCTTCAGCATGGCCAGCGGATCCACCCCGTATACCGGGGTTTCAACGGCAAGTGCGGTTGGGGTGAATGACCGTATCAGTTTACTGATTCGGTCGTAGATCACTTTTAGTCGTTCCGGGTGCTCTTCGATAGAGGCCAGCCTGATAGTGTCGCAGCGCAGTGCTTTCAGCTGATTGTTCTCTTCCGTCAGTATGGCATACCCCGTATTACGGGAACCGGGATCAATTCCTAATATGATATCAGGCATGGCGCGTTGGGTTATTCATAACATTCCAGGCTAAAACCCCCCCCCTTACAGGATACCAATATAACAGAATGTACAGACCGATACACAATCCAATATAAAAGCCCCGGACTAAAGGTGGGCCGGGGCGTAGTGTAGGGTATGATAAGATGGGCTGTCGCAGGGTATACTGCAATTCAGATCAGGCAATAACGTAAGAGATTTGTATTACCAGGTGTTGAAGTGAATGTTATGAATCTGTTATCAACCGGTGATGAGGCGGCGTCGATCACAGTTTGCCGAATTCCGATTCGGCTGTTCGCAGCAGGTTGTAGGCCTCGGTCTGGTCGTAGGCCCTGGCAAAGTCGATCGCACGATTGCCGAAGTTGTTCATAATCGAGGGGTCGGCTCCTTTTGCCAGCAGCTGGGCCATTGTCTGGGTGTACCCGTATTTGGCGGCCAGCATCAAGGCCGTGCCACCCGCCTTGTTCTGGGCATTGACCTTCGGGTTAAACGAAAGGATGAAGGCGACCATGTCGGGATTGCCCGAACGGGCAGCCTCCATCAGGGGTGTGAATCCATGTGCATTGCTTTGGTTGATATCCGCGCCGTTCACAATCAGTGAGGTGATTGTATCGTGATGTCCCGAAGTGATGGCCTCCATTAGTCGCTGTGTGGTATCGTCATGATGTGATTGGCTGAAAACGATTGAGGCGGGTGCGATGAGTAAACCCAGCAACATAGTTGCTAGTACAAACAAATATTTCCTGTTTCTATCCATAGTAACTCCCGTTATATATTAGGTTTTGGGTTTGGAAGCGTACGCGGGGCCTGCGCCGGATGTTTCAAAAAAATTTTTACCAGGTTACAGTAACGTCTGGCGGGTGCTCAGGGAATCCTGGATTACTTATATACCTCGAAGGAATCCACTCTTGAAAAATAATCCCGGGCGGCTTCCAGAACCTTTGGAGCGAGGATAAGGGAGGTCAACACGGTGGGTATAGCCATGACGGCGAACATGCCATCGATAAGGTTGATAACCGAGGTAAGCGTGGTGACCGCCCCCAGCACGATGGATATCACGTAAAAGTAGTTATAGTAGTGCTGTTTGTCAGCTCCGATCAGGAAACCCATGCATTTGGTCCCGTAATAGGAGTAGGTAAACAGGGAGCTGAAGGCAAACACCATCACGCAGAGGACCAGCAGGTAGGGTCCGGTCATGCCAAGGGCTTCCTGGAAAGCGGAGGCCGTCAGGATAATGCCGTTTTCGCTGCCCGTTTGCCAGGCACCCGAAACCAGGATCACCAGGGCCGTCATTGTACATACAATAAGGGTATCGATCACGGGACCCAGCATGGCCACCAGTCCTTCGCGGACCGGCTCTTTTGTCTTGGCGGCACCGTGGGCAAGGGTGGCGGTTCCGATGCCTGCCTCGTTGGAAAACGCGGCACGCTTGAAACCGGTAATAATGAGCTGCCCGAGAGCACCCCCCATGGCCGCCTGCGCGGTGAAGGCGTCCGTAACGATCAGGTAGAGATAGCGGGGCACCCGATCGTAGTTAACGAACAGGATCAGCAGGGAACAGCCTACATACAGCACCACCATGGCGGGCACCATCCTGGACGCCACCCGACCGATCCGCTTGATGCCGCCGAAGATCACCAGTGAAACAATGAAGAAGATAACGATTCCGGTAATCAGGTCACCCGTAAAATGGGCTTCGGCAGTCACCCACCCGTTGGGGATATAGATTACATCGCGCAGTATCTGGGTGAGTTGATTGGCCTGGAATATCGGCAGGGCGCCGAACAGGCCGGCAATGGAGAAAAGAACTGCCAGGGGCTTCCACTTCTGTCCCAGCCCTTCGGTTACCATATACATGGTCCCGCCCTGCAGTTTTCCCTCGGAGTCGTACCCCCGGTACATAATTGAAAGGGTACAGGTAAAAAATTTGGTGGCTATACCCAGGAATGCACTGACCCACATCCAGAAAACGGCGCCGGGCCCGCCCGTAGCGATAGCCACCGCCACCCCGCTGATATTGCCGAGCCCGATCGTGGCGGCGAGGGCACTGGCCAGTGCCTGGAAGTGGTTGATGTCACCCGGGTCATCGGGGTCATCATATTTGCCGCGCAGCACGTTCAGCGCGTGTCGAAAATGGCGAAAGGGCACAAAGCGGGAGTAGATCATGAAAAAGAGCCCGCCGCCCACCAACAGGATGACCAGCGGCATGCCCCACATAAAACTGGAAAACGCGGCAAGTAGTTCTTCAATAACCTTCAGGGTTCGGTCCTCCCGGAATTTGTGTGTAATGATTTGAAATCTGAAAAAGAGACAAATCTAATAAAGGTCATGGCAGAATGCGAATCAACCGGTATAACATGCCCGGTCATTCTTGGGGTCAGTCCATTTTGCGGGTATAGAAGATGAAGTCGGTGGCCGGCGGGTCGATATTTGAGGCGCGCAGTAGTTTCGCGATCTGGGCCCGGTGATGCTGCCCGTGAATAACCAGGTGGTGCAGGATGTCGGAGAGCAGCGATGTGTGCTCTTCCCCCCTGCTGTTACTGTAGGTTACCGGCCGGTCCAGCTCATCCTTTCCTTCGGAAATCAGGGCAGTCCAGCGCCGGTGGTTGGCATCGATCAGGGCCCGGCAGTCTGCCAGCAGGAATTCGGGCCAGATCTCGGTATCGGGCAGTTCCGTCCCGGTAACGCGGTAATACCAGTGATGGTGGGTACCGATAATATGATTCAGGTAATCGATAGCTCGGCCCCGCTCAGCGAACGAGGAGTGAATCTCCAGCGCATCCAGGACTTTTCGGTTGGCCCATCGGTCGTAGTTGAAAAGCTTTTCCAGGCGATCAGCCGGCGTCATGATCGTAAGTATATCAGGTTTTTAGCTTTTTATGCGTTCCGTCGCAGTAGGGTTTCGACCCCGAATGCTTGCAGCCGCACCATGCCACTCGTTTAGGCTCCTCGATTTTTTCGACGATGGGAGTGAATTCGGTGCTGGTGTGCGAACCGTCGCAGTAGGGCTGGTTGTCTGATTCACCGCAGGCACACCATGCGTAATTTCCGGGTTCAATCTCCATAACAAAAGGTCCGACTTGCGCCACTTTGGGTTCAGCCATAAATGTAGATATGTTTTGAATTTTGAGTTACCGTTCGTAGCATAGCAGGTTCCATCCAATAAACCAAATATCAGGGATATCAAAAAGTTTCAGCACCAGCTGAATGATAAACCATCAATTAATCTGTTTCGAGCACAATGTTGTTAGCTGTCGATATCGGGAATACAAATATTGTTATCGGGTTGTCCAGCGGCGAAGAGTGGGTAGACCACTGGCGGGTACAAACGATTACGGACCGCACGCCCGATGAGTACGCTATAATCCTGGAGAGCCTGTTCAAGCATTCGGGAAGGGATTTCGGAGACCTGGAAGAGGTGATCGTCAGCAGCGTCGTTCCCCAGTTGACGGGAACATTTACGCAGATCCTGCAGAAAAAGGCGGGTTTTGTACCGCTGGTATTAAATGGTGATCTGGATATCGGTATTACCGTACGGGCCCGGGATCCATCCACCGTGGGGGCCGACCTGCTGGCCGATGCCGTGGCGGCATACAGCCATTTCCGGCAGCCGTGCATTATCGTGGATTTTGGATCGGCCACGACGGTGATGGCCGTTGACGACCCGGGCGTGTTCCTGGGAGGCGCAATCGGTTCCGGGCTGAAAATTACTACCGACGCCCTGGTGGAGCGCACCGCACAGCTTACCCAGATTCCCCTGGAGCTCCCTGAAAATGCGATCGGGCGGAATACAACGGAAGCGATGCAGTCTGGGCTGGTGCTCGGGCACCTCTTTATGGTCGAAGGGCTTATCGACCGGATGTGCAGCGAACTGGGAAAGAAGCCCAGGGTGGTGGCTACCGGCGGTCTCTCCTCTACCGTGGCCCCCTATACGGATTATTTTGATCTCGTAGACCCGATGTTGACGCTGAACGGACTTCGTATTGTGGCGGAGCGGGCGAATCGGAGATAAAGAGAAACCCGATATGCGATAACACTGTGATTATATATTCCCAATCGCCGGTAAACGGAGGCTCTCCCAAAGAGCATTTGACCGAAAATTACAGCCACTTCCATGAAATGCACCTGACTACAGAACCGGGATCAGAGCTGCACTTTTATGATTTTGAAACTGTAGCTCCCTGCAGGTTGCATGTGGATTATGAAAAACCATGCTATAAAATGGTATTCTGTTTTGAAGGGTGGTCGGAATCGTACCTCGGCAGCAGCAGGCTGTATGCGTTTAAAGAAGGACGTGCCCTTTTCTATCGTTCGGAATCGGCAACTTACCGTTCCCGGCTGAAGCAGAATACCCCGTTTAGAATCGTACACCTGCATTTGTCGGATCAAACAGTGGAAGAATACCGGAAAATTGCCCACCGGCTGTTTTCAGGTGAGGTTATTGAAATATCGCTGCCCCCGCAAAGTTTTAACCTGCTTAATTTGGGCCGTGATTTTTCTCAATGCCGGAATGAGCTTGTCGATCTGTTTCTGGAAACGATCGTAATGGAACAGTTGTACGGGTTTTACAACTCGCTTGTTGGCTGGAGGGATCAGCGGGAAAACGCCCAGCACTCGGATATCAAAAAAGTCATGGACGCCAAGGAGTTGCTTGATTCTTCCCGAAAGTACCTGAAGATAAGGGAAGTCTCCAGGAAGGTGGGCCTGAATACGTTCAAGCTGAAAAAGTTATTCAAGAGCGAGCTGAACCAAACGATATTTGAATACCAGGTAACCCGTCATCTCACCAAAGCCTACACATTGCTGTTGGAAACCGACTCTACCGTGGAGGAAATCGCCCTGAAATGCGGGTATGAAAGTACGGGCAGCTTTTCCAATGCGTTTAAACGAAAGTTTGGGGTTCGCCCTTCGGAGGTAAAAAAATCCTGATTCGATAAAAAATAATACCCATTGAATAACGACGCATGGCTGGTGGAAAGGTATATTTGCTTCAAAAAGGAGCGGCTCATGAAAGCACATATTATCACTTCCCACGGTGAACCATTTGAGGTTTTTGAAATCATCGATCTTGACACGCCCCGAATCCGCAACGACGAAGTGCTGGTTAAGGTCCATTATACCAGTGTTAATCCCGTTGACTGCCGGATCAGGAAAAACGCGGAAAGCAACCGTGACTTTCCACTGGTACTGGGGTTCGACCTCTATGGAGAAGTAGTTGATACGGGAACAGCCATGGATGACCTGACGCCCGGGGATCATGTAATTGCCTCACCTACGCCGTTCGCCGCCGGGGCCAATGCCGAGTATATCGCTGTCAAGGCACAGGCCTGCCTCAAGGTGGAAGGTTTAGACCCGGTCATCGGGGCGGCCATTCCGCTGGTAGGTATAACAGCGTACGAAAGCCTGTTTGATCGGCTTCAGATAATAAAAGACCAGGTGGTCCTTATCCACGCCGGTGCGGGAGTAGTCGGACATTTGGCCATACAGCTTGCAAAAAATGCAGGTTGCAGCGTCATCACTACCGCCAGCCGGGAGCAGTCCATTGATCTTTGCCGGAGGTTGGGGGCCGACCATGTAATTAATTACAAGAATGAGTCGGTATCAACGGCGGTAGAACAGATTACCAACGGCCGGGGTGTAAGCTGTATCCTGGATACGGTGGGAGGTGAAACATTTCTTGAGTCACTGGGTTGCCTGAGACCTTGCGGCCATATCTGTACCATTCTTCCGGCAGGTATTGATGACAGATCTGCCAACGCTAATTTACTCCGGAATATAACCGTAAGCTATGAATTCATGGGAGCATCC
>JAWVZC010000167.1:0-8838 GCA_033722415.1 Balneolaceae bacterium
AACCTACTGCAAAAGCGTCAGGTTTGGCCAGATTTCGCGCTCTTTTTCGGTAAATAGAACCACTATTCACCTCCATAAGACCACGAAATCTGTCTCAAACTGACACATTTTCGTAACGATTTCCTAAGTCCGACAGCCTCCTAGTATTCAGCATATCCCGGCTGAATGTCTCCCCTTCGCAGTTCATTTACCAGCCGGTGCGCCTGCCGCGTAGTCTCCGGTAGCTTGTATGTTCCCAGGGCCTGCATGATCACCCGGTAAGTATCCTCAAAGGTGACCCGGTGTCCCGGGGAAATAAAAATCGGGTTTACATTCGAACGGCTTCGAAGCACTATCCCGATCTGCTCACCATTTTCCCTGAGTTCCGAATATGCCCCTTTCTCTGGCGCTGGTTCCTGATAATCGCCCATAAGAACATTCTTTGCACACCCGATGGTTGGCTTGTCAGCCACAATACCGAAATGCGTGGCTAATCCCATTCGGCGAGGATGAGCAATTCCGTGTCCGTCGAGTATCAGAACATCGGGAATACATTCGCATTGTGACCAGGCCTTCATAAGGGCGGGCAGCTCGCGAAATGCCAGCAGGCCCGGTATATAGGGGAATTCCACGTGAGCCGAAACCAGTGAATGGGCTTTAAGTTCAAGCTCCGGTACAGAGAGAATCACGATCCCTGCATGTACCACGGGTGACCCGCGATCAAAGGAAAGATCGGCACCGGCGATAATCCCGGCTTCCCGGTCAAGCGGGGTCAGTGCAATCCGGCTCCTGAGATCCTTCTGGATTTCGATCGCCTGCTTTGGGGTAACATTTTCATAATCGTATTTTTGCCCTTCTGTCAAAACAGTACTACCATTGGTTTAGGAATTACGTTTCGGGTACAATAAACAACGTGAACCGGTAAGTTTCATGCTTGACAACTTTTTCAAACTAACAGAACACAATACCACCGTTCGCAGGGAAGTAATCGCCGGGATCACCACATTCCTGACCATGTCTTATATCATTGCCGTCAACCCGAGCATCCTTGCGGATGCGGGAATGAACAAAGAGGCACTGATTACGGCAACTGTCCTGATCGCCGGTTTTGGCACCTTGCTTATGGGACTTTGGATCAACGTGCCGCTGGCCATGGCACCGGGTATGGGATTGAATGCCTTCTTTGCGTACTCGCTTGTTGTCGGCCAGGGGATCTCCTGGCAGACCGCCCTGGGAGTGGTGTTTATTTCCGGCATCGCTTTCCTGCTGCTCACCACCTTCGGATTCCGCGAAAAAATTGTGGATGCCATCCCGCAATCTCTGCGTCTTGCCATTCCCGGCGGTATCGGTCTTTTCATCACGTTTATCGGGCTGCAGAATATGGAACTGGTGGTTCCAAGCGATGCAACACTGGTTTCACTGGGCACGGTCAGCGAAGCAGCGGTCCTGGGGCTGACCGGCCTGGCGGTAACCCTGCTGCTGGAGGCCCGGAAATGGCGGGGGTCCATATTGATCGGCATCATCATTACCACACTGCTGGGCATCCTGTTCGGCTCCGTGTCGTTACCGGATTCGGTCGTTTCGATGCCGCCCACCCTGCAGCCTATCGCCTTCGAGCTCGACATCATCGGCGCCCTGCAGTGGGGATTGATGGGAGCAATATTCTCATTCATGTTTGTCGATCTTTTTGACTCCGTGGGAACCATCATAGCCTGTTCTTACGAGGCCGACATGGTCGAGAAGGACGGCACCATCCGAAAAATCAGTGAAATGCTGGGGGTCGATGCCGTTGCTACCTCGGTAGGAGCGCTACTCGGTACCAGTACTACCACTACCTATGTGGAATCGGCCTCGGGAATTGAGGAGGGCGGGCGTACCGGGCTTACGGCCGTTGTGGTGTCCCTGCTGTTCCTGGTGGCTCTCATCTTCACCCCGCTTATTTCCATTATCCCGGGGTACGCCACGGCGCCGGCGCTGGTCGTAGTCGGGCTGTTTATGTTTCGCAACCTCAAAGAGATCGAATTTCGGAAGTTTGATGATCTCGTTCCCGCTTTTATGACAATCGGGTTGATGCCGCTGACCTACAGCATCAGCACGGGGCTCACATTTGGCTTTCTGACTTTTATTCTGCTGAAAATCACAATGGGGCGATTTGCAGTTATCTCCCCGGTAATGTGGGTAATCGGGATATTTTCTGCCATAAATCTCGTGCTGAGTTTATAGACGACTATCCGACATTTTTACCATAATTTGAAACGGTTGACGGTGTGTTCATTCAGATTGCGATTCAGTATATCTTACAACTGCTTTTGCCGGTATTTTTCATAACTGAGCTGTGTCGCAAGCAGTATTCCGGTCTACTGGAATGGGGAATGCAGGCGGCTGTTTTCGAACTTGTAATCTTGTTTAGTGTACTCTCAGCTCGCTGGGACTTAACCAGTTACTACCTTCGTGCGGTACTTCCTCTTGCATTTACTATTGCTACTTACATAGCGTACCGCAGAATTTCGGACGGTCCCGAATCCTCTTCAACGCATCCAGCCTTGAAAAAATGGTGCTGAATGGATGTTTGATTGCTGCTCTGCTCTGGCTGAATATCAGTGTTTTGAAAGGATACCGCTACCCCAAAGAAATGGCTGTGGACCTATCCTTTCCGCTGAAAGGCGGCACCTACTACATCGGTGGCGGGGGCAACAGCCGGTGGATCAACAATCATAATGCATTTCCACCTCAGGATTTTGCCCTGGACATCCTGCGTCTCAATTCAATGGGTAACCGGGCCTGGGGTATCTGGCCATCGGAGCTATCCGCTTACACAATCTATGGTGATTCTGTTTACAGCCCGTGTTCCGAGGAGATTATCCTTGCTGTAGATGGTTTTCCGGACCTGACTCCCCCCACCCGCGACAGCGAAAATCCGGCGGGGAACCATGTGGTAGTATCCTGTAAGGGAGTTGAGGCTCTTTTGGCTCACCTGATGGCGGGCAGTGTAGCGGTCAGCAAGAATGATACCGTGGATGCAGGAGATATCATCGGTCGCGTCGGTAACTCGGGAAACACCACGCAGCCACACCTGCATCTGCACCTGGAAAGGAACGGCCCGCCGGGCAAAATATTGAATGGAGATGGTGTTCCCGCGACCTTTAACAACAGGTTCCTGGTCCGAAATAGCGTATTTTGGGGGATCGGGAATGAGAATTCTTTGTTTCGGACACACCCCGGTGATAAATGAACACGGAAAATTAATAGAATTGCAATATATGTTGCATACGTCTATGGTTTTATTTGATATAACGGAAGTTTACACGGTAGCCAAATTTGAGAACGGCAGAAAACGGCCGTGAAGAACATAAGACCTGCACCGCGTTAACAGAAATAATAACGTACTCAATGCCTCGATATATGTTTCTGTGGTCATCTTTCCTTCACTTGTGTCTGGCAAATATCTTGGTATTACTACGGGTTAAGACGGTCTTTATCTTATAAAGGAAAAATTTTAAATCAATACTTGTCATTTGATTCTGTAGATTGTGAAGTTCCCTTTTTAATGGTTGTGAAAACACAAATTCATATTTCATGAATGCATCAAAATTTCGCAAAGAAGCTCATAGACTGGTTGACTGGATGGCCGATTATTTTGAACAGGTGGAAGAGTACCCGGTGAAACCGGATGTAAAGCCCGGAGAAATTCGGGAAATGTTGCCGTTATCTGCACCTGAAGAAGGCGAACCGTTTGACGATATTTTCAGGGATTTCAATGAGATCATTATGCCCGGAATGACCCACTGGGAGAGTCCCAATTTTATGGCCTACTTTCCGGCGAACAAAAGTTATCCCTCGGTGCTGGCTGAAATGCTTACCGCCACGCTGGGCGCCCAGTGTATGAGCTGGGTTACCTCTCCGGCAGCCACCGAGCTTGAGGAACGCGTGATGGAATGGCTGCGGGCAATGACCGGTCTACCATCGGATTTTACCGGTGTGATCCAGGACACGGCGTCGACTTCCACCCTCGTGGCACTTCTCATGGCCCGCGAGTCGGTGACCGATTTCCGGGTCAATGACTCTGGATTTCCATCAGACAAAAAATTTGCCGTATACTGCTCTTCGGAGACGCACTCCTCTATCGAAAAAGATGTTAAAATTGCAGGCTTTGGCCGCAATAACCTCCGGAAAATCAGGGTGGATGAAACCTGTGCCATGGATTCGGCCGCACTCGAACAGCGAATACGCAATGATCTGGAACAGGGAATTGTTCCGGCTTGTGTGGTGGCCACGCTCGGCACCACCGGCTCAACAGCCATTGATCCCCTCCCCGAAATCGCCGAAATCTGCAACCGGGATCAAATTTTTCTTCACATTGACGCCGCCTATGCCGGAACCGCCCTGCTGCTGCCGGAATACCGGTACATGATTGAAGGTATTGAACAGGCCGATTCCTTTGTCTTTAATCCCCACAAATGGATGTTCACGAATTTCGACTGCTCCGCCTTTTATGTGCGGGATGAGGAGTTGCTGGTTCGCACGCTCGCCATCACGCCGGAATACCTGAAAACCGCGGAGGATGAACGTGTAAAAAATTACCGCGACTGGGGGATCCAGCTCGGCCGCCGTTTTCGGGCCCTCAAATTGTGGTTCGTAATTCGCAGCTTCGGGATTCGCGGGCTGCAAAATACACTGAGAAAACATCTAGACCTGGCTCAGAAAATGAAGCGCACCATCAGGGAATCGGAATCGTTTGAGCTGCTGGCCCCGGTACCGCTGAACCTGGTATGTTTCCGTTATCATCCACCCGGTGTTACCGAACCGGAACTGCTGAACCGGCTAAATCGCCAACTGCTGGAACAGGTTAACAGTACCGGCAAGCTCTTCATCACACATACAAAACTGGATGATATCTATACGCTCCGAATGGTGATCGGTAACAGAAATGTTGAACAGACACATACAGAACAAGCCTGGAAATTAATTACCGAACAGGCGGAACAACTAACGATATAGACTGAGTCAGTCCCGTATATGGGACAAAAGACAGATACACGTTTCACTTTACAAACTAATCAATAAATAAATTGACCTATGGAACTAACAACGGTAAAAGCACTCGTAACCGGCGGCAGTTCGGGAATCGGAAAAGAGACGGCCAGGCAGATCGTGGAGGCCGGCGGGCAGGCCGTTATCGCCGCCCGTAACAGAGACCGCCTGCACAACGCTGCCGAAGAGATCGGTGCCATCCCCGTACAAAGTGATGTCAGTAAAGAAGAACAGGTGGTTAACCTGGTGGAACAAACCATTGAACAGATGGACGGCTACAATGTGCTGATCAACAACGCCGGGTATGGACATTTTGCAAAGCTTGTCGATCTGTCGGCCGCCGAATTTGAAAATCAATTGCGAGTCAATACCATCGGGGCGATGATGGTGGCCCGGGAATCCGCAAAATATTTTGTCGAGCAGGATTACGGAAACATCATCAACGTGTCGTCAACAGCGGGGAGTAAGGGATTTGCCGGAGGGACTGCCTACGTCGCCAGCAAGTTTGCCCTGGGCGGGATGACCGAATGCTGGCGCGCGGAACTACGTCCCCACAACATCCGCGTAATGCAGATTAATCCCAGTGAGGTGCAAACCCGGTTTGCAGAGAATGCGGGTATGAAAGAGCGCTCGTTCAACGAAACGAAACTGGTATCGGGGGATATCGCGCAGACGATCCTGCATATGCTTTCCCTGCCCGACCGCGGATTTATCCCGGAAACGAGCGTCTGGGCCACCAATCCCAGGGATTAGATCGTAATCTCCACTCTACTACTTACCAGGCTATGTCGGGATTTTTTCACAAAACGCTCACCAAGCGTCTGTCGGCGGTATTTTTTGTCATTTTTTCGGTGTGGTGGGGGCTGTTTTTGACCTCACCCCCCGCCCCGAAACCGGTTGATGCCCCGGAAGCCGAATTTTCCGCCGAGCGTGCATATACCCACGTCCAGTCGATTGCCGAAGCTCCCCACATGCTGGGTACCGCCGAGCATGACTCGGTTCGGCGCTACATCCTGCGGGAACTGCGGAACCTGGGATTGAAGCCCAGAGTCGAGACGGGGATAAGTTTGGTCACCTTTCGCGGTTATCACGCCGCCCGTACCCAAAATATCATCGCCCGCCTGGAGGGTGCTGATTCCGATCGAACAATCCTGCTGATGGCTCACTACGACTCGGTACCCTATGCCCCCGGTGCCGCCGACGACGCCGCGGGGGTAGCCGCTATCCTGGAGGTACTACGGGCAATCAGGGCGGGTGAACCGCTTCATCACGATCTGCTGGTCTTGCTTACCGACGGGGAGGAGCTGGGGCTGATGGGTGCTCGCCATTTTGCGGAAAACAGTCCACTGCTGGATGAAGTGGACCTGGTCCTGAATCTCGAGGCCCGGGGCAGCAGCGGCAGTTCCATTATGTTTGAAACCAACAGCGGAAATGCGAACCTGATACCGCAGTTTGCCGAATCAACCGGGAACGCCGTCGCCAATTCACTGACCTACGCCGTTTACAAGATCCTGCCCAACGACACCGACTTTACGGTTTTTAAACCCTGCGATCTCCAGGGACTCAACTACGGGTTTATTGATGATTACCTGGATTACCACACCATGCAGGACAACCCCGCCAACCTTTCGCTTCCAAGCCTGCAGCATCACGGTGAAAATATACTCGACAATGTGCGCTATTTCGGCAACCGTTCCGGGAAGCTTACGGCCGACTCGGATCTTGTCTACTTCAATGGCCCTTTCGGGGGGATCATCTACTATCCGGAAAGCTGGACGCCCCTGCTGGTAAGTATGACACTGCTCCTGTTCGCCATTTTCCTGGTTATCGCACACCAGCGGTTCTGGATCTCATTGCGGGGGGTGATGATCGGGTTTGCGGCCTATTTTGGGATAATCATTGTCGCTGCAGGAATTACCTGGTTTGGGTGGTCGTTTATCCGGGAGGTGCTTCGCCCGGAGTACCACTGGCTGCGTCAAGGGGAAACATATGCCTCCAGATGGTACCTTTGGTTCTTTATCACGCTGGTCTCCGTACTTGCCATACCATGGTTGAAATGGATCCAATCCAAAACAGGTATTATTAATCTCATTGCCGGTATTTTTACGACCTGGACCGTACTTCTGCTTGGAACAGCGTATCTCCTGCCGGCAGCCCATTACCTGCTGCTGTGGCCGCTGTTTTTCGGTATCGTAGGGCTCCTTCTCTCCGGGGAAGAAATCCATACCGGTGAATGGTCGTGGAGAACCCTCTTGATACTCGCCTTCTGCTTGTTCATACCGCTATTTCTTTTCCCGTTCTACATTACATTGGTGCAGGTGGCATTGACAACCCGGATGGTAGCTGCGAGTATTCTCCTTTATATGCTGCTGTTCGGTATGCTCTGGCCTCTTCTCGAACTAATAAACGGAAAACAGGATAAGCAGATCTACGCGATGCTCGCGGGAGCCCTTATTTTATTATTTACCGGCGCAACACTGAATGACGGGTATACCCCGGCCCAGAAGAAACAGAACAGCCTCGTCTTCTTTTCGAACCTTGATACAGGCAAAAACTACTGGGTATCAACAAACCGGTCGACCGACGACTGGACTGCCCACTTCCTGGGTGAGAGCCCGGGTGATACCACCATGCCGGAAGTGCCGGTGTTTCAAAACCGGCCCCTGCTGTTTAATCCCGCCCCCGATGCCGCCCTGAAGGCGCCAAAAATTGAACTGCTGGCGCAAGAAATTGAGGATTCAATCCGAACGGTCACTCTGCGTTTCAGCTATGATCTACCCGCGCAGGCCGTAACCATCGATTTTTCCGACGATTTACAGGTCTGGAAAGCCAGCCTGGAAGGCAAGACGATCTTCAATGCGCATGATCCGCTGGACGAGCAGCCCGAAATACTTAACCGGGTAACCTACTTCCGTGATTTCAGGTCGCCGTTTGTGATGAGCCTCACATACCGGAACCGATCCTCGTCCCCCGAAATCAGGGTTACCTCATATCATACCGATTTTCCGGACATTCTGATGAACCGATACCCGGAACGCCCTTCCCATACCATGCCTGCTCCATCCCCTTTTACCACCGGGCGTATCTGGACCCGTTCGTTAGAATTCGAAAATCTTGCCCGCGAATAGCATGCTTATTCATACATCTCATCAAGATCGGCACGGGCCAGATCCACATAAAATTCGGCCAGTGTTCGGGTAATTTCCCGGAACATCCGCTCTCCTTTCTCCGCCGATGCCATTTTCGGATTTCCGACCCCGGTGTCCTCGGTAGCCTGCGACCACTGCCGCTCGGCCCACGCCCAGTGTTCGCGGAGTGCTTTTACCCGGAAGGGATGTTCACGGCCCTCACCGGCCTCCTCAAGCGGCCGAACCAGCTCGGGAGTAAAATACATGATCAGGCTGGTCTCCATCTCTTCGGCATGATCTCCCTCCGGATTGTCCAGGTAACGGGCTTTGTCAAAGCACTGGAACCAGTTGCAGAACGAAAGAAACATATCCGGGTATTTGACACCCAGTTCCCGCAATATCGGTTTGAAGTTGTTGCCCCCGTGACTGTTCAGCACCAGTAGCTTGTGGATTCCCTGGCGGTTCAGCACCTCGATCACGTCGTCGAGTACGGCCGCCTGCGTACTGGGATGCATGTTCATGTCCAATTTGATATCGGTCTGCCCGGTATTTACGCCAAATGGAATTGTCGGTAACACCATCACCCCTGCACCCTCTTCCCAGGCCAGGCGCGCGGCCCGGATGCCCGATAGGGTGGTCTCCTCGACGAACACATGCGCCGCCATGGTCACGCAGGCGGCCACGGGCCGGCTGGCCGCGT
>JAWVZC010000168.1:0-8817 GCA_033722415.1 Balneolaceae bacterium
AGCACGCCTCCGACTTTGCCCCGGCCCATGCCGGCCTGGGCCGTGTACACCTGAACTACGTCGTGAATGGATTTGGAGGTCATACACACTTTATGTCGGCCCAGCGCCATCTTGAAAAAGCGCTGGAACTGGATCCCTCAAATATCGAAGCCCGGCTTCAGCGGGCCTACACCTACCTCTGGAGAGGCGAAAAAGAGCAGGCGCGGAAGGAGATCCGGTTTCTGTTAAAAGGAGCGAATCCCGGCGCGGAAGTATTTCTCGGGGCGGGAATCATACTGCAGCTGGACGGACTCTATGAGGAGGCACTGACACTGTTTGGAATGGCTCTTGAAAACAATCCCACTGCGGCCACGCAGATCTACAATCGCAGGGCCCGCGTGCATCACTACATGGACAACATGGAAAAAGCATGGCGCGAGGTGGAGAAAGGCCTCAAAATGGAGCCCTCCCATTCGCTGCTGCAAACGACAGAGGGGTACCTCTATTTCAGAACCGGGGAATACGGGAAAGCGATCCCCATACTCGAGCGTGTAATTGCAGAAGATCCCGCCCGCCGCATCACCTACCCCACCCTGGCAATGTGTTATGTCAAACAGGGTAAAACGGGGAAAGCCTCTGACCTGATTACCGATGAACTGCTTGCCATTTCAGCCACCGACTGTGAGATGGCATACCGCATGGCCACCTACTGCGTGGTGGAACAGAATCATTCGGAGGCCCTGCACTGGCTGCGAAAAACGATCTACCTGGGCTATGAAAACTACCCGTGGATTGTCTCAAACCCCGCATGGAGGTCGCTGCATGGCAACCCGGAATTTCAAAAGGTGACCTCCGACCTGCAGCGGGTGTATCAGGCCAACAAGAAGCGGTGGAACAAATTTTTGGATGAGCTCTGGGAGGCATAAGAGGTTTACCAGCCGGCGTGGAGGCATTGTTCTAGGGAGGGGAATAATCCCAAAGTCCCGTCGCCGACATAACCCCCGCTTTTCAATGTACCGCGCGCGCAGGAATCATGCGGTCACGGGGTACAACCGCACCCTGCCAATATGTGGAGCCGATCTTGTTAACCGGCTAATCTCCCATGCAGATGCCAACATCACGGGCGGTCTGAACGATATCACTGTCCAGCTGCACATATTTCATTTTACCGGCTACTTCTTCCAGCGGTATGGTGGTCAGCTTGTTGTCCTTCAGCACGACCAGTTCGTTAAAATCGCCATTTTCCACGCAACGGATGGCTGAGGCCCCGAACCGCATCGATATCAGCCGATCGTAAGTGGTGGGTGAACCGCCGCGCTGAAGGTGTCCCAGCACAACCGACCGCGACTCCTGTCCCGTGTGCTCGGTAAGTTCATTGGCCACCTGGTCTGCAATTCCGCCGAGCTGTTCCTGCTGCCCAAGGGCTTTCCCTTTGGTGACGATATCGCCGCCTTTGGGCTTGGCGCCTTCTGCCACGACGATCATCGTATAGTTTTTTCCCTTGGCCCGCCGATCCCTGATTTTCTCTACGATTGACTCGTAGGTGAACGGGATCTCGGGAATCAGGATGACATCTGCCGTGGAGGCCAGTCCCGAGTAGAGGGCGATCCAGCCTGAGTATCGGCCCATCACTTCAACGACCATGAGTCGTTCGTGCGATTCGGCTGTGGTGGTTATACGGTCGATCGCCTCGGTGGCAATACTTCGGGCGGTATCAAACCCCAGGGTTACATCGCATCCCCAGAGATCATTGTCGATCGTTTTGGGTACGCCCACGATGTTGATACCTTTTTTGGTGAGTTTGTGGGCGATATGCATCGACCCGTCACCGCCGATGGCCACCAGCGCATCGATGTTATATTCCTCAAACTTTTCCACCAGCCGGTCCGATACATCCTTCAATCCCTTCGTACCGTCCTCCTTTTCATACGGCATCTCAAACGGGTTCCCGCGGTTGGCCGTACCCAGGATGGTTCCGCCCAGCATTGTAATGCCGCGCACCGATTGTTCATCCATCCTGATAAACGGCTGATCGGTGTATATGGAGCCGTACCCGTTCTTGATTCCAAAAACTTCCCAGCCGCGTTTAAGTGCGGCAAGCGTTGCCGCCCGTATGGCAGCATTTAATCCCGGTGCATCTCCTCCGCCTGTATTGATTGCTATTCTCATTCTGCTGCAACCTCCTCAAACGGTTCACCCTGGCTTACAAATACCTCAGTTACCTGGTCAATGCCCAAGCCTTTGCGTAAAATCCTGGCCTGATCTCCTGTCATATCGATAATAGTTGTTTCCCTGTTTGGCAGTTCCTGTTGATTATCGATAATTACATCCACCAGCTTCTCAAACTCCCGTAAAAACGGCTCCCGCTCGTATGTTGCAAGTTCCTGGTCACCAAGTCCCGGCTTTTTGGCCGTAATCGATACCAGGGGGTTGCCCACCTCGCGCCCCAGCAATTCACAAATCGGGTAGTCGGGTACACGAATACCGACCGTTTTTTTCTTGGGGTGCACGAGCAGCTTCGGCACCTCCTTGGTGGCGGGGAGGATGAAGGTGAACGGGCCGGGAATTAAGCGCTTAATCAACTTAAAATTATGATCGGAAATATGGGCAAATTTCGCGATCCCTGAAAGGGAGTCGCACAAAATGGTCAGATGATCATCCTCATCCATCTGTCGTATATTCCTTATCCGCTTGATTCCCTTTTTATTGGTGTATTCACATCCCAGCGCGTACTGGCTGTCGGTGGGAAACAGTGCAACTCCGCCCCGCTTTATCATATCGGCAATTTCAAAAATACGTTTTACATGGGGGGTTTCCGGGTGGAGTTTAATACGTTCAGCCATAGAAATATCCTCACTAGTTTACATTAACCTTGGCACGTTCCGGCGTTCCGTTCAGTTCAGCTTGTGCGGTACCATACGTGGAGCTACTGAAACTGTTAAAATAGAAATGCTGTTAAGTGGCATAAGCTTGCACAATCTTTGCGATAGATGATGTGTAACTGAACGAATTCATTAATAACATATAGAATTAGGATAGTCAATTAAAATTTGAATGGTAATCAAAATTAATACACACTATGGATAATTCTGTCAAAGCCTACTGGTTGGGTCACTCCGCTTTTTACTTTGAAACCCCGGGCGGCAGCAAGATATATGTCGACCCGTTCCTGAAGAATAATCCCACTACCCCCGAAGAATGGATAGAACCGGAGGAAGCCGATTACATCCTGCTTACTCACGGACATGAAGACCATGTGGGAGATACGCTGGACATTGCCGATCAAACCGGTTGCCAAGTGGTTTCCATTGTAGAACTATCCGGGCTACTGAAAAATCACGGGCTTCCCGAGAAACAGGCGGTGGAGTTTAATAAAGGTGGCACAATTGATTTCGATGACTTCAGCGTTACGCTGGTATCCGCCAATCACAGCTCATCATTCGGTGGTGAATACGCGGGCGACCCTGGCGGACTGGTTATCACGTTTGAAGATTTTACGTTCTATCACCTGGGGGATACCAACATTTTTGCCGACCTGGAATTGTATGGCGAACTTTACGAACCCGATATGATTGCGGTACCGATGGGAGATTATTACACGATGGGCCCCGCAGAGGCGGCCTGGGCCTGCGAAATGATCGGTGCGGATTATGCCCTTCCGATCCATTACGGCACCTTTCCGGTTCTGACCGGAAGCCCGGAAGAGTTCAGGGACCTGGTCGAAGACTCCTCCGCTACCGAGGTGCTGATCCCCGAAGCTGGTGAACGCATCTCAACGTAATTCCGGCAATAACCGAATATGCCGTGCTTCCGGTCAGCGGAAGCACGGTTTATTATTTTGTACTACCAGCGGATGAGATCTCCTCTGTTCACAGTGGAGTACCTGGAGCGTACAGGCAACGGTGTTACCACCCTCCGTATCCATCGACAAGAAGGTTGTGCAAGCTTCGATCCTGTAGGAATCACCAACCGGCTAATTTTATTATATTGCATCCTGTAACAGGAAAAACCAAATATTGGAGAGAATATCGTGGCTAGTGTCAGTACTGAAGAAGTGGCCGTATGGCTTATCAACCTGATCAAGGAGAAGGGCGAAGTAAAACGCACGGAGGCGGCGGAGTACGTGGAATCGAATTTTGATGCCGATTATGTGAGTCAGACCCCTCGGGGTAATAAGTCACTGCATGAAAACCTGCTCCGTGATTTTCGCAACCTGCGGGATGATACGATTTCCTGGAACGCCGGCAAGCAGGCCTGGTACTTTAAACCGAACGGGGAACCGGCCGTACGGGAATCTACAGACCGTATTCCGGGTATACCCACCGCGGTAGAGGCCCAGGAAATTCCCGACGAAGCTACGACGGTGCATCCCTCCCTCTACCTTAACCGGGAGCTCGGCTGGCTCGATTTCAATTGGCGTGTTCTTTACCAGGCCATGGACCCGCGAAATCCGCTTCTTGAGCGGGTGCGCTTTCTGGCAATCACCGCAAGCAACCTGGATGAATTTATCCAGAAACGGGTAGGCGGACTCAAACGGCAGGAGGCGGCGGGTGTGGATGACCTAAGTCCCGACGGCAGAACACCGGAAACCCAGATTGAACTTCTCCAGCAAAAGACCAGGCAGATGCAGCAGCGCATGACGGAGGTGTGGATCGACGAGCTGCAGCCGCTGCTGGAACAAGAGGCATCCATAAAGATTGCCCGTTACGAAGAGCTGACGAACGATCAGCGGAACCGGCTTAACGACTATTTTCTCGATCATATTTACCCGACACTGACCCCACTGGCTGTGGATCCCGGCCATCCGTTCCCTTTTATCTCAAACCTCAGCCTCTCGCTGGCTGTTAAACTGAAAAAGCCCAACCGAGAGGCATTTAATTTTGCCCGGGTCAAGATCCCCTCGAACCAGCCCCGGCTGCTGCAGGTGGAGAGCGACTCCTACGCCTACCTGTATGTGCCGATCGAGGAGGTAATTCGGAACAATATCGAAAAGCTGTTCCCGGGCATGCATATCGAAAGCATCTGCCTGTTCCGGGTAACCCGCAATGCAGACCTGCGCAGGAACGAGGAGGAGGCCGAAGACCTGCTGTCGATGATCTCCGAGGAACTTCGTGAACGACGGTTTGCCGAAGTGGTTCGCCTGGAGATCGAGGAGGAAGTGGATCCGGAAGTGGAAAAGCTGCTTATAGAGGAACTAAAACTCAAGAAGAATGACGTACACCACGTAGACGGGGAGCTGGACCTGACGGTATGCTTCAGCCTGGCCAACCTGAACATTCCGGGCCTCCGCTATGAAAAGTGGAATCCCCCGATTCCCAAGCCGCTCTATCACGAGGGAGAAACCGAACAGGAGCAGAATATATTCGATATCATCCGGAAAGGCGACATCCTGGTGCATCACCCGTACGAATCGTTTTCCGCCAGCGTGCAGCGCCTTATCGAGGAGGCGGCCAGCGATCCCGATGTACTGGCTATTAAGCAGACTCTCTATCGCACCTCGGACGATTCCCCAATCGTAAAATCACTTATCAAGGCGGCCGAGCAGGGCAAACAGGTGGCCGTACTGGTGGAAGTAAAGGCCCGGTTTGATGAAGCCAGCAACATCGAGTGGGGCAAGATGCTTGAAAATGCGGGTGTCCACGTTGCCTATGGGCTTGTGGGACTGAAAACCCATGCCAAAGTCGCACTGATTGTACGGCGTGAAGGCGACAAACATGTTACCTACTGCCATATCGGAACGGGCAACTACCACACCCAGACGGCGGAAATCTATACCGACCTGGGGCTGATGACCAACGATACCGACCTCGGGTACGAGGTTACCAACCTGTTTCACTACCTGACCGGGTACGCCCCCAACCAGAAGTTCAACAAGCTGATGGTGGCTCCCCACAGCCTGCGTACCGATTTTTATAATCTGATCGACCATGAGATCGAACTTGCCAGAAACGACAAAAAGGGACGTATAGTGGCCAAAATGAATGCTCTTGACGATGTCGGTATCATCCAGCGGCTGTATGAAGCCTCGCGGGCGGGGGTCGAAATCGACCTGATCGTGCGGGGACACTCCCGGCTGCGTCCCCAGCTTGAGGGTTTCAGCGAAAACATCCGGATCATAAGCATTATCGGCCGCTTCCTGGAGCATGACCGCATATTCTATTTCGGCAATGACGGAGATCCCAGGGTGTTTATTGGCAGTGCCGACTGGCGTTCACGAAACCTGAATGAACGGGTGGAAGCAGTAGTGCCGATCACCCTGCCCTCATTGCAAAAGCGAATCATCTCGATCCTGAAAAAAGCCCTCCGCGACAATCGTCTTGCCTGGGATATGCACCCCGACGGCAGCTACACCCAGCGCAGACCCGAGGGGGGACAAAAAGAGAGAAACTTCCATGAAATGATGATGAAAAACGCCTGGAAGCGGGCGAAACGATAACGGGTTGCGGGTTCGGGGTTATCTCTCATTTATCTATTTTGCTATATCAGGGTGCTCTTGTCCGGTTATATCTTGTGTTCAACTGCCGTAGGATTTCATTCCTCAACGAGGTGCGATAGCTTCTCTTCGATTGTAGTGGTGTTCCTTTTTATATGAACAACCCCCGACAGATCAGGACAGCTGACAAAATCTCCAAAAAGCTACTATGGGTAAAAGTATGCCCAATGGTAACGTGACAAACTCCAACCCCCGATCTCAATAAAGGTGTATTAGCTTCTTATACAACAATACTTGTATTTTTTACCACTTCTGCAGGGGCAGGGATCATTGCGGCCCGGTTCTTCCTTAGCATAAATCTGTTCCGATTTTTGTTGCCCTCCGATCAATTCCCTGAATTTGTAGGGCTCATTGTTACCATTAGTCGCCGTATCAGCTTCCCTTTTTGGAGGTTTGTTGTACAACTGTCGCAACGTATCGTACTTCTCATAAATATCCATTACTTCCCTGACATGTCTCTGGTGATCGGTATTACACAGGCTACTGCTGATTTCCCGCTTATCTCCCACCATATTCGATTCAACCAAACCAGCATCATACAATATCTGGATCTCCTCCTCCACTTCTGAGGCATTTATGTCCATACAATCCCACACCATCATGCTGATCACATCGGTATCAATAAGACCATCATCCTGCTGGTGGGAATTGAAATACCGGAACAGTTCACGATACCAGGCAACCACCTCTGCACGGCGATCCGGCTCGTGCAATGCCAACTGAGAAACAGCACTGGAAATTGCCGTTCGGCCATAGGTGTAGATGTACCTTTCTTTCATAAACTCCGATAGGTCATCCAGCCGATTTTTCCCGATCTTGTACACAATCTGCCAGAGCTCCTCTGTCAGCAAATCGGAAAGCCAAAATTCGAGCAGCTCCTCCCCCTGTCGCAAAAGCCTTAGGATTTGAGGCAGAACCGTCTCCGCACGCAGTTCACCAAGCAGAAGCAGGGCATGCAGCAGAAAGCTGTTACCATCATAATCCCATTCCTCATGTTCATTATGCTGTTCCCGGAAATATTCAAACCTACATATGGCATCCTCAATAACACGTTCAAGATCGGAAATCAGTGAATGCCGCGAGAGGCTCAGAAGATCCCGGAGAATCTCATCTTCAATATAGATGTCGTTGCGATACAGCTCCTCAATGAGTTCATGGGTAAAAGCTGGAGGCTCGCTGGTTTGCACTTCCTTGTCATATGATTGACTTTCCACAGTACGTCGCCTTTTCTGTTCCTCATCCCAGTGATCTTTTGCCAATTCCATCTTGTACTGCAGCCACTTATTCTGTGCGGCTTTCGTCATTTGTTCATCCGGATCAATATCTTTCATGAATTTCAAGTATTTCTCCGCGTTTTCTTCATCGCCAACAGCCAGGTAATACCTCATGCAGGTAAAGAAAAATTTCAAGACCTCATCGACATGAAATTCCTTTCGATCCGGATAGAGCGATTTAAGATCCAGCTGTTCACCCAGAACCCGGGGTACCCGCTCCGGTTTTCCCTCGTCCAGTAAACTGTTGGCATAACTAATTTTGGCATGTAAGTACTCGGGATGTTCTCGGCGGGTCCACTCATTTACCTCTTTTGCCTTATCTTCCCTACCGGCCGCACTGTAGGCCACCTCCAGGTAGTTTTTGAAATGCGGTATCGAGGAATACCGTTTGACATATCGCTGCAGCCTTTTGATGGTGCTTTTCTTCCCTTTCACCGCATCCTGATACAGATTCGCCAGAATTTCACTAATTTTGGGCGTGATGTTGTAGTGCTCATTCACCCGGTCGGTGTTTGTTGTTATTTTAATAGAGGAAAATTTCAGTTCCCTGTAGTTCATAACCGTTGGTCCTTCATTTGTGAAATTAGCGCTGTAATTTTTGCCTGCTGGCTATGGCACCTATGCTCACGGATTGAATATTCGCAAAATCAAAAATATAAGAACCCCTGTCACGGAAACATACAACCAGACCGGAAGCGTAAATTTTGAAAATTTGCGGTGATAGTTCAGCTTTCCTGAAAATGCAAAGTAGAAGCTGGTCAGGATAAAGGGGACCACCAGCGCGGAAAGTATGATATGGGTAATCAGGATAAAGAAATAGATCGGCCGGATCAGCCCCTCCCCTTCAAAGGGGGTACTCCCATGGAAGTTGTGATAGATGACGTAACTGATCAAAAACAGTGTGGAGGTAAAGAAGGCGGTCAGCATCAGTTTCATGTGCTGCCGGAATTGCAGGTTTCTGATCGCCCGGTAACCGAGTACGATCAAAACGGCACTGGTGGCATTAAGCAACGCATTGAGAGCCGGGAGACTGGTAACAAGATTGGAGCTGTAATCACTGCCTCCTTTGAA
>JAWVZC010000169.1:0-8802 GCA_033722415.1 Balneolaceae bacterium
CGCCCCTTGAGGCGGACAACTGTTTGATGCAAGTAATGGTATCATCATACGCCCGCCAGCTGATGATCAGTACGGCAACCTTCGGCAGACCGGGATTACCTTCCGGGGCGATCTTGCTGTCGGTGCGGTTACTCCCCATGATCCGCTGCACTCTCATCACGGGATCGATTCCGGGAAACAACAGCCGCATTCATCTTGAATTTCTCAAATTTGGCGCGGCGCACTGCACTGTCTTCAAACAGGGCGTTGTACTGGTCGAGGTCCAGTTCTTCCCAGAAGTTGATGTCCCGCTCAAGAAGTTCGTCTCTCGGGGCGAGATCCTCCATCTGGGACAAGCCGGCGTCCCTGTTCCAGGGACATACATCCTGGCAGATATCGCACCCGAAGAGCCAGTCACCGATGTCGTCCTGATATTCCTCAGGCATTTGCTCCTTTAGCTCAATGGTGAAGTAGGATATGCACCTGGAGCCGTCTACCCGGTAGGGTTCGTAGATGGCATTGGTGGGACATGCCTCGATGCAGCGGGTGCAGGTGCCGCAATGATCGGCGGAAATGGAACTGTAGAGGAATTCGGCGTCTACAATCATTTCACCGATAAAGGTGAATGAGCCGATATTTTTGTTGAGCAGGTTCGAATTTTTGCCGATCCATCCGAGTCCGGCCCGAACGGCCCAGGCTTTATCGAGTACCGGGGCGGAATCGACAAATACCCGTCCCTTGAGCCCTCCCAGCATCTGTTCAGTAAACCGGAACAACTTCCTGAGCTTCTGTTTGTACACGTTGTGATAGTCGCGTCCCTGGGCATACTTGGCAATCTTGGGTCCGTCATTCTGCCGCAAGTGATCGGGGTGAAAGTAGCTGCCGATCACCGAAACCACCGATTTTGCCCCGGGTACCAGTTTGGTGGGATCCACACGCTTGTCAAAATGATTCGCCATATATCCCATCTTGCCGTGCCGCCCCTGATTCAGCCATTCCGACAGTCGCCGTTCTTCCTGCTCCAGACGCCCCGCCTTGGCAAATCCACAGGCGTCGAACCCCAGTCTGAGTGCCTCTTCACGAACGCGCCTTGTGCGATCAGAAAGATTCATTGCTTTCGGTGTATGATTCTTTGTTAATGCCAGTTACCGGGTGAACACGGTGTCTGCTAATCGGTATACTTGGCACCGCCTGATGTCAATTCATATCAAACTCCCGTTTCCTCCCCGAACCTGCAGCTCGAGCGGCAGGAGAAGCGCGTTATAGGTCGTTGACGTTGATTTCGGCGATTTGACCGCCTTCCAGCTTCAGGGTTTTGTAAGGGTACTGTTTCACCGTATCGTAGTCATGGGTCACCATCAGAACCGCCATACCGCGGTTATTAATCTGCTTCAGGAGCTGCATAATTTCGGCGGAGGCGCCCGGATCGAGGTTGCCGGTGGGCTCGTCGGCCAGCATGATGCGCGGCTCATTGGCCAGGGCCCGGGCGATCACCACCCGCTGCTGCTCGCCACCTGAAAGGTCACCGGGCATATTTTTTCGCTTGTGGCTCAATCCCACCATGCCCAACACCTCGAGGGCGCGCTGTTTGATAAAACTGCCTTTCTGCCCGGTAACCTCAAGGGCAAAAGACACATTCTCGTAAACGGTTCTGTCCGGCAGCAGCTGAAAATCCTGGAACACGATTCCCAGTCTCCGACGCAGGTATGGCACCTTCTTGTTGTCCAGGGAATTCACCTCCATATCCGCGACCCGGACAGTACCGGAATCGGGTGTGATATCGCGGTAGATCAGCTTCAGGAAGGAGCTTTTCCCCGCACCGGTCTGGCCGATCAGGTAGTTGAACTCCCCGTTTTCAAGGGAGTAGGAGATATTATCCAGTACCTTGCGGTGGTCGTAAGTAACGGAAACGTTGCTAAACTCTATAACTGAATCGTAGGGCATTGCAGAACCATTGTTATTCGTAAACTTGATTCATCGGCATCCACCAGATCAAACCCGTCATACTTGGCAAGCAATGTATACTCGGTTTCATCTATAATGTCAAGCATTTCAGGCAACGTGTATATTTTTTGCTTGTGCAGCTCTTCATAGGTCTCCAGCACGTTCTCCTGGTGATCCAGTTTTTCGATTTCAAACTTGTTGTAGTGCATGCGGTTATCCGGGTCGTAGCTGCTTTTTCTGAAAAACCGGTAATTGCCGGGAGCATATCCCTCCTCGTTATTGAGGAACTGTATTGAACGGATAGAATTTTTGGGAGTGGTAAAATCGAAAACAAAGAGACTTTCCGGGGTCAGAACGGATTTTACCTCCTGCAGCAGCTTGAATATATCCCGGGGGCGGTGCAGGTAGTTGATGCTGTCGAACGTGGAGACCACAACGTCGAAAGTACGGTCCAGATCGATATCCAGGAAATCCATGACCCGAAAGTTCACGGTGGAGTGCTGCTGTTCAGCTTTCATTCGTGCGATCTCGATCATGTCGGGCGATTTGTCGGTGGCAACAATCTCATAACACATCAGCTCATCCAGTGAAAGGGCGATGGAACCGGTGCCGCAGGCCAGTTCCAGGATTGAATGGGGATCCGGGTGATTTACCTGGATAATTTCATCGATAAAGTCGGCCCAGACCTCGTAGTTCACATCATCCATAATCGTATCGTAGATCATGGCTAATTTACTGTATTCCGGGCTCCAGGTGGCATTCATGGTGATGCAGCGCTCCGTTTTTGTGCCAGTTGAAGTGCCAGCCTGTACGCCTGCCGGAACGATTCCGGGTCTGCTTTTCCCTGTCCGGCGATATCAAAAGCCGTACCGTGATCGGGGGAGGTCCGGATGATCGGGAGTCCCGCAGTGACGTTGACACCGGTCCCGAAGGAGAGGGTTTTGAAGGGTATCAGTCCCTGGTCATGGTACATGGCCAGGATACCGTCAAACTCCCTGTAACTGCGCTTGCCGAAGAAACCGTCGACCGGGAAGGGCCCCTCGACACGGATTCCCTGTGACCGGGCCTCTTTGACAGCCGGGGTGATCTCGTCAATTTCCTCACGACCGATCATCCCGCCGTCACCGGCATGGGGATTGAGTCCCAGCACGGCGATACGGGGCGTGGAAATACAAAAATCGTTTGTAAGGCTCCGGTTTATAATTCCGATATAGCGAACTACCCGGTTTTTGCTCACACAGCCCGCGGCTTCTGCCAGGGGTAGGTGTGTGGTAAGGAGTCCAATTCTGAGGTCCTCATTTACCATCATCATGATAAAATCGTCGGTACCGGTTTTTTCGGCCAGGAATTCGGTATGTCCCGGAATGCTGTATCCCGCCAGGTTTACCGCCTCTTTCGAGATGGATGCCGTAACCATGGCGTCGGCTGTACCGGCCCGGCAGAGTTCCAGGGCTTGTTCCACAGCCATCATCGCTGCACGCCCCGCCTCAGCAGTGATTATTCCCGGCTGGATATCGATCATTTCTGCGGGAATACACTGCAATACGTTTATTTTGCCGTCTTTTATTGCAACAGCCGACTGAACGGTGGAGTATTGCAGCGGCAGATCCAGCTCTTTACGGTAAAAATCAATAATCCGGGGATGACCCACGATAACCGGGGTGGAGTGATCACTGCTGCCAGCCTGGTACAGGGTTTTCAGGACCACTTCCGGCCCGATCCCGTTGTAATCACCGATGCTGATTGCGATTCGTTCTGGCATACCCTGTCTGCTTGTTTCTTAACTTGCCTAAAGATACAATAAAGAGAGTAAAATTTAATGCGGCAAACTCCTGGAGTTTTTGCCCGAGACCGGTTGTCGAACCCGGATTCGATCTGCTGCCCGGGTTGTCACCACACGACGTCGAATCAACCGGATTTTTTCGGTGTCAGGTTGGGCTCCGTGCGTCTCCCACCGGTAATTCATTCCCTACAAATAACTTCTAATCGGAAACCAGCTTGAATTCGCCGAATCCACTGATTGCCCGGAAGACAAATTGACGGTTGTCGTATTCCCAAATCTCGACAGCGGGTTCCCCGGGCGGGAATTTCCGGTTAATGTTATTTGGCGGCCCGTATTGGATATAGACTTTTCCGCGATCCGTACTGTAACCGTTGACGTTGATCGTGGAAAATTGTTCATAGACGTAATCGATTCGCCGATAGTATTCCGCCATCAGCTCATTGAACTCGGTATTAGGTGTTGGATCCCGCTTCTCCCAAAACGCCCGGAATTTCTTCTCTTTCTGTCCATTGGAACCCGACTTCATTTCTCGCAACGTATTTTCATCGACAATAAATCGCAGCATGTCGATGGCAATATCCACGTTGAGCAGGCTGGTGGGCATCTCAATCCAGCGAGACCGAAAGATCGACTGTGCCACAGGGGCGTCCTGCCCCTCCGTTGTCACCTTCAGGCGGTATACAGCATTGATAAACTCGCTGTTCGGTATCTGAAGAAGCGCGTAGGTATAGCCGTTTTCAGCCCGATTGAGCTGCAGGTATTCGGCATTGTTCTTTTCAACCAGTTTCGGGATGGTATCGCGATACAATTCAGAACTACCAATTGTTCCGGTATGCACGGTATTTTGCAGGGTGGTGTCGCGTTCGCTCACATCCACCCGGTTAATTTCAAAACGGTATTCGTTACCCTCTTCAAAGTTGGGCAGATGTACCAATGTGTAAAAATCTCTGCCGTAATACACGTTTTTACCGAAGTTCAACAATTTTACTGCCCCGGCTTTTCCGCCCGCTCCCTCTTCCACATCCTCCACCAGGATTACCTGTCCGGTTTTCTTGTTGTTATAGGGACGAATTACCGCATACCGGTTTCGCGAGCGGCGACCGTCCACTTCTTCTCCCCGGGTAAATTGCAGGATGTAGCTGTAACTGCCGGGCTCCAGTTCATTTGTAAGTGAACCGGTGATGAACATATTCTTTGACTTGGTCTGCTCATAGTTCTCGGCAAAAGCAGTATCTTTCCAGGCTGTACGACTCACGGGGTCAAGCCCCTCCACGGAAAAATCATTCCTCCGTTTCCTGCGCTCTTCACCAGCATTCGGGTTGTGGAAAATTTCGATGTTCATCCCCACCGGACTGAAGAAGTTTTTGTCAGATTCAGGATCGTCGAACTTCTTGAACGGCAAGAGGTTATAGTCGATTCTAAAAGTAGTGACAAAGGTAACGGTTCCCGGCGTGGAGCCGGGGAGGGTAAAGTTGTCAAAAAAGATATTCTGCTCCCGCTGCTGGTTAGCCAGCTGTTCGTAGGTAATACCGCGCTGGGCCTGTGTGGGCAGGGCAAGGGCGGCCATGAGAACCAGCAAACAAAGAACTGAGTACCGTCGGGTTACATGTATCACGGGCTATCTGATGTGAGTGTTTTTTATAATTTCTACAGAAAGGTAATATTCCTTTCACGATTCTAAAATTTCTTTATTTTGCAAACGCCAGTGACCACATCCTAGTATTTATCAAAATAAACCGTCAGCTATGAGTTCCGATAACGCTACTGAAGAGCCGCAGAACCTGAGAGCGAAACTCGAATCGATCCGGGAAACCGAAGCGGAGATCAGGAAAGGGGGCGGACCGCGAAGGATCGAAAAGCAGCACAAAAAGGGTAAGCTGACGGCCCGTGAGCGTATTCACAGGTTAATAGATGAAGAAAGTTCCTTCAACGAGCTGGGATTATGGGCGGGCCATAACATGTATGAAGAGGAGGGCGGGTGCCCGGCCGGGGGGGTGGTGATGGGTACCGGCGATATCGCCGGTAGAACCTGTGTTGTCGTGGCCAATGATGCTACCGTAAAAGCGGGTGCCTGGTTCCCGATTACTGCCAAGAAGAACCTGCGGGCGCAGGAAATAGCCATCGAAAATCACCTGCCGATCATCTATCTGGTGGATTCAGCCGGAGTTTACCTGCCGATGCAGGATGAAATTTTCCCGGATAAGGAGCATTTCGGCCGTATTTTCCGCAATAATGCAGTGATCAGTGCCAAAGGCATACCGCAGATAGCGGCCATCATGGGCAGCTGCGTAGCGGGCGGAGCCTACCTGCCGATAATGAGTGACGAGGCCCTGATCGTGGGTGGAACCGGAAGCGTGTTCCTGGCTGGAAGTTACCTGGTTAAGGCGGCAATCGGGGAAAATGTGGATAACGAAACATTGGGCGGGGCAACGACCCATACCGAAATCAGCGGGGTTACCGATTACAAAATGGAAAATGACGAGGAGTGCCTCAGCACTATTCGCGACCTGGTGGGCAAACTGGGTCCGTTTGACCGTGCCGGGTTCAATAGAACCGATCCGAAGCCGCCGAGCAGAGACCCGAAGGAGATTTACGAGCTGTTTCCCGATGACCGCACAAAAGCTTATGATATGCGTCAGGTTCTGGAGTGCATCACAGACCAGAACAGCTTTACGGAGTTCAAAAAGGGATTCGGGCAGACACTCATTACCGGTTTTGCCCGCGTTGAGGGCTGGAGTGTCGGTATCGTGGCGAACCAGCGCAAGGTCGTGAAAAGCAAACAGGGAGAGATGCAGATCGGTGGTGTCATCTACTCCGACAGTGCGGATAAAGCGGCGAGATTTATTATGAACTGCAACCAGAAAAAGATCCCCATCGTATTTCTGCAGGATGTTACCGGGTTTATGATCGGCAAACGGGCCGAGCACGGAGGGATCATCAAGGATGGAGCTAAAATGGTGAATGCCGTTGCCAACAGCACGGTGCCTAAAATAACGATTGTTTTCGGTAACAGTTACGGGGCCGGAAACTACGCCATGTGCGGTCGGGCTTACGATCCCCGGGTTATGTATGCATGGCCCTCGGCACAGATCGCAGTAATGGGAGGGACCCAGGCTGCAAAGGTATTAACCCAGATCAAGGTGCGTACGCTGGAAAAAAGGGGGGAAGAGATCACAGAAGAGGAAGAACAGCAGATAATGAGTGAGATCAGTGAACGCTATGAACAGCAGACCGATGTTCGCTATGCCGCGGCACGCCTCTGGGTTGACGCCATCATTGATCCGGCTGAAACACGCAGTAAAATCTCACGGGCTATCGCCTGCGCCGACCACAACCCGGATATCGGGGAGTTCAAGACCGGGGTAATCCAGGTGTGAGATGACAAGGCCGGTAAACGTACGTTCGGGATTGGTGTTATTGTAACCGATCATCCCGCTCTCCCTGCAGTGGGGCACCCGCGTTCATAGAATATGTTCCGGTGCCGGCAGCAGCGCGAGTATCGCAGTGTGGTTCTGTTTTAAAGAGTGATCATTTTTGTGATCTCGAATACGCTGCATTGCCAACTAATGTTTTTAACAGTCATTCTTCGTTCTGTTCACCCGGGGCACCGGATCAAAGGGCCCGGCCTCCGTTTCTTAGCGTTCAGCAAATCGTATATGTTGTTCGGATCATATTTTTCCTGCGCTCCCTCAATTATTAGCAATCCCGGAGTGTTCAAGGGACGAAGAGGAACCGGTTCGTTCCGATTGTTCAAAACGGATTGAAAAAGTAATCTCACCGTTGTTTGTTGTCCATCCCGAAGAGCCCTTGAGTTGCTTGGTATAAATGCTGATCAGCGTTGCCTCCAGGTGTCTGTTGATACCCCGGATTCGGTTCAGCGTGTCGCGCGAGGCATGTTCCAGTTGCAGGACCAGGTTCACTTCCCTGTTTTCTTTCAGCTTCAAGATGATATTCATGGTAAAATCTTGATCCGGAATCCCCTGCCGTATCTGTGAAACCACCTCGTTGAGCAGCAGGCTAAGCGGCACGGCCTGGTTGATACTGAGATTTACGAGATCGATATCAGTATCAATGCTGGTGTTCTGATGATTCCTCAATGTCCGTACAAGTTGATTAAGATGATCGTGGAAGGGGACTTTGGTCAAATTTTCTTCCCGGTAAAGCAGCTCCTGGATATCGGCCAGTGTGTAAATCCGGTACTGGGTGGATTTGAGAACTTCCCGTTTTTCACCGGTTAAATTTTCTGATTGCAGCTCGATTAAACCGGCAATAATAGCCAGGTTGTTTTTTACTCGGTGATGAAGTTCACCCAGCAAGATCTGTTTCTCCTTAAGGGCCTCTTCCATGCGTTTGCGGCTTTTTACCAGTGAGGAGGTAGTGCCCCTGATTAAAACATAGAGCAGAAGAGCTGTTACAATGACAAAAAAAAGTCCCTTGTAGGTCTGAAACTGCAGTAGGAACGACTCATTGGTTATGATACTGGAGAGGATCTTGTCACTAAAAATAATCCAGAGTGCAGAAACCACGAGATAGGTTAGTGCGATTTTCAGACCATAGTTATCCGACAGGGATAAAGTTTTCATCAGCCACTCCATTCAACAATTCGATAAAATATGCCTTACCTAAGAACCCCAAGAGCACGTCGTCAGTACGTTGTTACAGATTCCCGCTGATATTAGAGTTTTCTATAGTTCGCACGGAAGTTATATCCCGGTTACCGATTCTCTTGCTTACAATCGTGCAAAGTAATTGTCAGTCTCACCAGATCTCAGATCTGTGTCTGCGATAATCGCTCAACTACCTTTTGCAGATGAAATTTAGGAGGTATTTCCCGGCACTTACCGGTTGTTTCGGATCCTGCAGACAGAGATAATCTCACATGTAGAAATAGTTCTCTCAGGAAGTTCAGCCGGTAACTGGTCAATCACCCGAAAGGTCGGCAGGAGGGTGAGTAAAAAAAGTGAGTTCGACATAAGTACGTACCGAAGCTTACTGAATTTAACGCGTTTAACGGTTAAAAAAGTAGTCTGTATCTCTTCCTGAACGTGTTTCAGGATCTTGCAAGGCTGCTGCCGTTGAGCTCAGCTCGTTACAAA
>JAWVZC010000170.1:0-8752 GCA_033722415.1 Balneolaceae bacterium
TCACACTCGATCTTCACGCACAGGATGCCAATGCCGAAGTGGCCGACACCACCCGCCCGGTCGTGCGTGTCATACGTTTCGTGGGCAACCACAACGTCAAGGATAACACGCTTGAAACATTAATCCGAACACATACAAATCGCGAATTCCTGGGGATTCCCCGTTTCACCCCCTGGTATTTCATCTGGAAACTCACCAAGCGGTTTGGCGAACCGCCCGCCTACCTGGATCTCGAGACTGTATCTACGGATATTGAGCGAATACGGCGGTATTATGAATCGATCGGGTACCTTGAAGTGGCAGTTGACACCAATATTGTGGAGTTTAACCCGGGCAAAGCGGAAGTCTCGTTCCTGATCGAAGAGGGGGCGCAGTCGCGCGTTAACACGATCGCCTTCTCCGGGATGCCGGAATTTCCCGAACCCGGCCTGCTGCGCGATTTCTACCGCGACAGCGACATGACCAGAAGACAGGTCAACGATTCCACGTTTACTGTCAATCAGCCGTATTCCGAGAATCAACTCAACCAGGAACGGAACCGGATCATCAATTTTCTTAAGAATAACGGGTACGCCTCCGTGCAGCGAGATTCGGTACTGGCCCAGGTGAGGCGCGATTCGGCCAATCCCTACAGGCTCGATGTCCTGTTCAACGTGAATGCAGGAGCAATCTACCATTTCGGGGATATGTTCATCAACCTCCGCGGGCCGGATGATGAAACCAGGTATGACCAGCAGGATACCTTGAGCGTTGCACCCTATACAAACAACAATAAGCGCATTTTCCTGCAGAAAGAGGAGGAGTCGCAAACAAAATTCAGCCTGCTGACCGACCAGCTGCTGTTCCGCCCGGGGGATGTATTCGACAACAACCGGTATGTGCGCACCATTAACGAGTTTCAGAATCTCGGGATGCTCAATATCCGGGAGTTCGGGCTCAGCGAAGATGGCTCCCTGCCCGACTACTCCCGGCAGGATATCCCGGTCCTGTTCTCCCTGCAGACGTTGCCGAAACACTCGTTTAATTTCAACTTGTTCGGGATGCGAAGGTATGGGTTCGGATCCGGTGCCGGGGTAACCTATACCAACAACAACCTCTTTGGCAAGGCCGAAAACCTTCAGATTTCACTCAACGGAAGTTTTGAATATGTAGGTTCGGAAACCCTTCAGAACCTCGATCAGAACTTCCGCGGGGGCGACCAGCTGTTTCGCAGCCTGGAACTGCGGGCCGACTACTCCCTGCCCCGGCTGATATTCCCGTTCGCCTCGCTCGATGAGAACCTCTTCTTCTCCAACTCCAGGACACAGTACTCGCTGTCGCTGGCCCGCTCGGACCAGCTCTTTTTTGATGTCAACTCGGATGTGCGGTTTAACCTGCGCTATGTCGTCAATCACAACGAGCGTTTCACCAGTTTCCTGGACCTTGTGGAGCTGGATGTGCTGGATTCCGATCCCTCCGAACAGTTCCGCCAGTCGCTCATACAGCAGTTTGATACCACTTCCTTTGAATACCGGAGGCTGTTGGAGGACTTCCGCCCGCAGGTATCCTCAATTCTTCGGTACACCTTCCGGAGTCAAAATACCGATCTGATACAGCGAAACCGCGGCTACTACAGTGAATATTCAGTTGCGCTCGGCGGCAACATCCCGCACCTGATTGACCGGTATATCGTAACCCCCGATACCTTGGAGGGTACCCTTCCCTCCCCCGCCCGCATCAGCAACAACAGCCTGAGCTACAGCCGGTTTTTCAAACTTACGGCCGACTACCGCAGGTACATCCCGATATCGAATGAAGGGGTGTTTGCCTATCGAGGTTTCGCGGGGTTTGCCCATCCCTACGGCGGCAGCAAAACGATACCGCTGAACCAGCGCTTTTTTGCCGGGGGAAGCAACGACATCCGCGGGTGGGATTTCAACAGCCTGGGGCCCGGCGGGATCGCCATCGAGGGTACGCCTCCGGTGGTGGGCGGTGAAATCAAGCTCGTAGCCCAAACCGAACTGCGCCAAACGATGATCTCCAATTTCCTTTCGGCCGACTGGATCGCTGCCTGGTTTACCGATGCCGGCAACGTGTGGTACGGGCCGCGGAACACCTTCCGGGATGATGAATCGCGCGACCTGCTAAACGAAGGCAAGTTTTATTTCACCGATTTTTACAAACAGATTGCCGTGGGATCCGGGCTGGGACTCCGACTCGACTGGCAATACCTGGTTGTCCGGTTCGACTTTGCCTTCCGAATCCATGACCTTGCCCCGCAGGAAGACTGGTTTACGAACAAAAAACTCTATTTTAGTTTTGGGATCGGTCACTCTTTTTGACGTTATTTACTCTCTGGACGATCCGAGCCACGCAGGTACTCCCAAAGCGGCACTGAACGGCCATACTTGCGGTTCAGGTGGCGATGCCTGTTTGCTTTTCGCAAGGTATACCGATTCAATTTTAAAATCGCCTGATTGACTGGCGGAGCGTACTCATTTTTAATTACTTTACACCATCCGGCTGATACGTACCCTAACTTAAGATTGCATTATGCTTGGTTTTGACCGATTTAAGACGATAAAAAAACAGGCTCAGATTGTATTCAAATCCCGATTCCTTGATAACCTGACGCCCCTGGAGCGTTATGAGTTCCTGCAGCTATGCCACCGAAGGAGTTATAACGAGGGTGAATATATCTACTACCAGGGAGATCCCGGGACGGGCATGTATTTCCTGGAAGAGGGCAAAATTCAACTTATCGTGGAGCCGGAACCGGGCTCCGGGGGAGAAACTAATACCTACCTGATCGAGGCTCCGGAGAGCTTTGGGGCCTTGTCGATCGGTTATGAGTTGCGACGAATTTCATCAGCAAAGTGTCTTACCGATTCGATACTTCTGGGGTTCTTCAAACCGGATTTTGAAACCCTGCGTGACCGTCATCCCAAAATAGCGGTCAAATTTCTTGAAACACTGTCCATGATCGCCATGAAGCAGCTCGAAAAAACCACGAAGGCCCTGGCCGAAGCGAAGGGTGTGGCTGAAGCGTTCTCTATTCAATTTTCCACGTACTACGAACCCGAACGGGAGTGATAAAACAGTAAAATCGCGTTTTTTATATTCGATATGGAACTAAAAAAAGGTCAGGATATTGAGCTCGAGATCCATTCTACCGCCTACAAAGGCAAAGGAGTTGGAAGGGTCGACGGGCTGGCTGTTTTTGTGCCGAATACAGTGCCCGGTGATACCGTTAAGGCGCGGATCATAAAGCGTAAAAAAAATCACTGCGAAGCCAAGCTGCTTGAGGTCGTGAAAGGCGGGTCCCGACGGATTGAACCCCGGTGCCGGCATGCAAAAAATTGCGGAGGATGCAGCTGGCAGCATGTTGACTACCAGTCGCAGCTGGAGTTTAAACGCAATCAGGTAAGGGACCACATGGAACGTATCGGAGGCTTGAAAGAACTTGACATAAAGCCTACAATCGCATGTCCCGAACCGTTTTACTATCGTAATAAAATGGAATATTCCATCGGCCACAAGCGGTGGCTGAGCCGGGAGGAAATTGAGCGGGATGAGTATGTAAGTGACCGCTGTTTTGCCGCGGGACTGCATGCCCCCGGGCGATTTGACAAAATTCTCAACTTGCAGGAGTGCCATCTGCAGCATCCGATTTCGTATCAGATTCTCGATTTTGTTCGCACCTACTGCACCGAGCGGGATATTCCTCCCTACAACACCATCGACAATGAGGGATTCATGCGGAATGTAATGATCCGCAATGCCTACCACACGGACGACCTGATGGTCAACCTGGTTACCTACCGGGATGAGCAGGAGGTGATGAAACCGATGGCCGATGCTCTGAGGGAGCAGTTTCCGCAGGTTACCACCATCGTAAACAATATCAACGACACCAAGAGCCCCACTGCCGTCGGTCGCTATGAACACATATTGTACGGGCCGGGCCATATTATCGACAAGATTGGCGGTCACCGTTTTACGATCGATGCCAACGCGTTCTTCCAGACAAACACCCGGCAGGCGGAGCGCCTTTACGAGGTAGCACACTCTTATGCCGATCTTACGCCGGATGAGCTTCTGTTTGACCTGTATTGCGGGGTGGGTACACTCAGTTTGTTCATGAGCGATTCTGTCACCAAGGTGGTCGGGATAGAGAATGTGAAAGTGGCGGTTAAGAACGCCCGGACCAATGCCGAAGAAAACGGAGTGGAAAATGTGGAATTTGTGAAAGGCGATATGAGAGATGTCTTCGACCAGTCGCTGATCTCAAGGTACGGGAAACCGGATTGTATCATTACCGATCCGCCGCGTGCCGGCATGCACCCGGATGTGGTATCCCACCTGAAAAACCTGGAGGTTTCCAAGCTGGTGTATGTGAGCTGTAATAGCTCAACCATGGCCCGTGACCTAAAAGAACTGCAGGAGGTATACGATATCCTCGAGGTTCAGCCGGTAGACATGTTTCCCCAGACCTACCACATTGAAACCGTGGCGAACCTGCGCTTAAAAGATTTATAAACTGCAGATTGCATCCCTTTGGGTAGCAATGGTTTGTACAATTCTGTAGTAACCACTAAATAACTGATTTGCCGGGAAGTTGTAAAGGATATCCGGTATGCCCGGTCACGGCTGCCTATTCCGCTGCAGCCATCTTCAGGCACACGGGCTGGGAAATGTTAAGTTCCGTTCCCGTGGGAGTCAGTCCCCCGGTTTCCATGTCGCGTTTGAAAATTACGACATTATCGGAATGGCGGTTGGCCACCAGCAGGTAGTTGCCGGTCGGATCGATGGTAATATTCCGGGGATGGACGCCCCCGGTCGAAATCTGGTCGATTTTATCCAGCTCGCCCGTCTCCTGGCTGATGGCATAAATCACGATGTTGTTCAGATCCTCCCGGTTCGAGACATACAGGTACCGCCCATCCGGAGAAACGTGGATATCCGCTCCGGATATGGCTCCATCGTAATCTTCAGGCAGCGTTGACACAATTTCGATGGGATGCAGTTCCCGGCCCGTTTTATCAAGGGCAACCACCGTACCGTTCAATTCGTTAACCAGGTAGGCGAATTCACCATTCGGGTGAAACGTCAGGTGACGAGGACCCGCACCGGGTTCCGTCTCATAAACGTAGGTCGGTTTTGTGGCCAATGCGACCTGCTCCTGGTAGAAGTTGTACGTTTTAAGCTCGTCGGTCCCCAGGTCGGCGACAAACAGGTAGCGGTTGTCCGGGGAAATATAGGTGCAATGCACATGCGGCTGTTTCTGACGGGATGGATCTGCACTGCTGCCTTCGTGCTCCACTACTGTTTTCGACTCCTGTAGCGAGCCGTCCTCCTCCACCGGGAACACGGCCAGTGATCCCTCCAAATAATTTCCCGCAAAGACGGTACGACCGTTGGTGTCCACCGAAACGTAACAGGGAGCTCCTCCCTGGCTGGAAACGCTGTTCAGGTAGCGGAGTCGTTCTTCCTGCCTGTCAAATGCAAACGCACTCACCGTGGCTTCTGAAGGGTCAGCCATTTCACTGACGGCGTAGAGGTAATTTTCATCCGGGGAGAGCGCCAGGTATGAGGGATTCGCTGTCTCTGCCGCCAGCCCCAGGGAATCCGTTGTGCCGTCTGAAACATTGAACTTGTACAGGTAGATCCCCTTGCTTGCCTCGCCAGTGTAGGTACCGACAAACAGATAAAATTCACGCCCCTGCTGTTGCTGTTCGGATGTGGTACATCCCCAGCACACTGCTAGTGCAAGAACTGTTGCCATCACGATTCTAAACATCATAATATCCCAATTTCTCGTTACCTGTGGTTTTCACTCACCTGAATGTACTGTGGATTCACTTTTAAATCCAAGATCAAATCCTGACTTTACATTACCTTAAAATGAACGAAGCCGGCCAAACTATTGATGAAAGGCTAAACTAACGAACTGTCACGATAATCATTATGGACATTGCGATCATTGGGGCCGGGATAGGCGGCCTGTCGGCATCACTGCTGCTGTCAGCAGAGGGACACCAGGTAACCGTATATGAAAAGAATAGATCGGTCGGCGGAAAGATGAACGAATTGCGGGCCGACGGATACCGATTCGACACCGGTCCGAGCCTGCTGACCATGCCGGAGCTGCTGGAACAGGTTTTCTCCTCCTGCGGAGAAGCGATGCAGGACTACATGACCCTTTCCCCGCTTGACCCGCTATGCCGGTACCATTTTCCCGACGGGACGCTCTTGGACAACTACAGTGATATGGAACGAAGTCTGCACGAGATCCGCCGCATCGCCCCGGAAGACGAGCAATCCTATCGACGGTTCCTGTCTTATGCCCGTAGTCTGTTTGAAAAAAGCGCTCCTTCCTTCCTGTATAATCCACTGTTTGACGCGAGTGACCTGCAAAGCGTTGATTTTTCGGATCTCCTGCACATCGACGCACTGAGCACTGTCAGCAAACGCGTGGATGACTATTTCGACTCGACCTATCTTCGCCGGTTTTTCAAGCGGTTTACCACCTATAACGGGTCTTCTCCCTTTCGGGCACCGGCCACGCTGAACGTGATTCCCCATGTGGAGATAAACAGGGGGGGGCACTATGTCAAAGGCGGTATCTACCGGATAGCCGAAGCCCTCTACAAGGCAGGATTGAAATGCGGGGTGGAATTCCGGCTTGGCACCGGCGTTGACCAAATTCTGACCAACGGGCCCAGGGTGACGGGAATTGCCCCGGATAACGGCCTGAAGGTCGGTTATGACCTGGTGATCTCCAATTCGGACGCATTCCATACGTATATGAACCTCCTGCCGGAGCGCGCGGTTCCTACCCTGCAGCGTAAACGCCTTTCAAGGACAGAGCCCTCGTGTTCGGGCTTTGTACTGCTGCTCGGCATCGATCGCAGCTACGATCTGCTGAAACATCACAATGTCTTTTTTTCCGCAGATTACCGGCGTGAGTTTGAGATGATCTTTGACGAGAGGAGGCCGCCCGACGATCCGACCATCTACGTGGCCAACACTTCGTTTTCCGATCCCTCGGATGCTCCTGACGGCGGTTCCAACCTGTTTGTACTGGTCAATGCACCCTACCTGGATGGATCATTTGACTGGGAGCGCAACGGCACGGAGTATGCGGACTCTGTTGAACGTGAACTTGAAAACCGCGGGTTGGATGGGCTGCGTTCCGCTGTCAGATTCAGACAGACCATTACACCGCGGGATTTTTATGAACGCTATCTCTCCAATCGCGGAAGCATTTACGGAACCTCCTCAAACAGCAGGTTGTCGGCCTTTTTACGGCCGGCAAACAAGGCCCGATTTATCGACGGTCTCTACCTGGTGGGCGGCAGCACCCATCCCGGAGGCGGCATTCCGCTGGTCATTCTCTCGGCCATGCACGCCTGCGAACTTATCAAACGATATGAACAGCCATAACCCGTTGCACTCCCCATTTTTCCTTAACCTTCAAACCTTCTACTTTCATCATTCGATATTCAACAATCGATATTCCTCACTCTTCCCCTATCTTCCCGAGGTTGATCACTTCCATATTGTGAACCTTGCCATTGTCAATTTCAAATCGAACGCAGGTACGGTAGACCTGGAAACCATGCCGTCCGGCGGCACCGGGATTGATAAACAGCATCTGGTTTTTCTCCTTATCACGTCCGATTTTGAGAATATGCGAGTGACCGCAAATAAACACGTCGGGGGGATTACTCTCCATCTCCTCTCGAATGGGGATGCAGTATCGCCCCAGTGTGCCCCCGATATGCGTCATCCAAACATCCACTCCCTCCACGGTAAACCGTTGATGCTGGGGATACTCCTGCCGTATATCCTGCCCGTCAATATTCCCATAGACCCCAATCACCGGCGCAATCTCTTTCAACTGGTCCGCAATCTCCCGTGTCCCAAAATCACCCGCGTGCCAAATTTCGTCCCGGTCGCTAAAATAATCGAATACCTGGGGATCCAGATAATTATGGGTATCCGATATCAAACCAACTTTTTTCATTATAATTTCTTTCTCATATTGCCCTTCAGAATGGTACCCATAATAGGGAAGTTCTGACCATATGCAAATAACCTAAAGCGTTTTTTAGCATCTCATTTACCAATAAACGATCATATTTTCACTCTTCAAAACATAGTTGATGCACAGTTTCAGTATCATTATTGTTTCGTGGAATGCGCTGAATCACCTGAAAACATTTTTACCTTCCGTAGCTGAAACCGATTACCCCGATTTTGAAATTATCCTGGCTGACAACGCTTCAACAGACGGTTCGGCCGAGTGGGTGGAGGCCCGCTATCCCGGCGTCAAGGTTGTTAGTTTGGATAATAATTACGGGTACTGCGGCGGTAATAACCGTGGTGCTAACTATGCCGGAGGAGATATTCTGCTCTTTCTCAATAATGACGTGAAGGTGGCCCCCGACTGGCTTTTAGAACTGGACAAGTGCATTACTACCCATTCCGAAGCAGCCGTTTTTCAGCCCAAAATACGGTCATTCAGCAACCCGGAGGAGTTTGAATACGCCGGGGCCGCCGGTGGTTTCCTGGACAAGTATGGATACCCGTTCTGCCGGGGACGTATTTTCGACACGGTGGAAAAGGATAGCGGGCAGTACGACCTCGCAACAGATATTTTCTGGGCAAGCGGGGCGGCCCTGGCCATTCGGAAAGAGCGGTTTGAAGAGGTCGGTGGTTTTGACGAAGATTTTGAATTTCACATGGAGGAGATCGATCTCTGCTGGCA
>JAWVZC010000171.1:0-8723 GCA_033722415.1 Balneolaceae bacterium
CCAAAAGCCTGCTGCGTCACCCGATGGCAACCTCCTCCAAGGATGACCTGGCGGAGGGCGCCTACAAATCGTTTATCCCCGATAACCAGATCAGCAGCAAGAGCAAGGTAAAGCGACTCGTAATCTGCTCCGGCAAGGTGTATTATGACCTCTACAAATACAGGGAGGAACATGAAATAGACAATGTAGCCATTGCACGTTTGGAGCAGTTTTACCCCTTCCCGGACCGGGATGTTCACGATATCCTCAAACAGTATGACGAGGTCTCCGATATCGTCTGGTGCCAAGAGGAGCCTAAAAACATGGGGGGCTGGACGTTTGTTTATCCGCGAATTACGGCAGAACTCCAGGAAGGTCAGGTTCTCTCCTACGCCGGCAGACAAGCCTCTGCTTCACCGGCCGCCGGTCAAATGAAAATTCACCAGGCGGAACAGGACCGACTCATTCGGAAAGCAATGGAAATCTGAGATAGCTGGCCAAATTACCTGGCAGATCCCTGCAGCTCTTTGGCCGGCTGGTCACTCTCATTTTTTCTTTTGCTGAGTACCAGCCACTGCTGCCCGCAGCAACTCCAACGGGTGACCCGAACAAATTTGCTCAGTAGCCGCTGCCACCATTTCCGGCGAATACGCATCATTTTACGGCCACACTCGGGACATCGGGTTGATTTTCGTATGGAAACGGCCTTCAGAAGGTTGTTCCACCATGATGAATTTACACTCTGGTTACTCGTCATGTACACTCCGATACTTGCCTGAAGCGCCACCAATACCACCGCAATGATTACTGAAAAATAATATTATTCCGGTGAGGTAGGCTAAATCACAGCCGACTCACTCAAATGGCGCCTTTGATTACTAGTTCTCCTAAAGCTGTATAAACCAACGCACTTTGCAACTATTCTGCAGTAATGCTAATGATTTTTATCCTAAAAATAAAGGTGATCGGGGGGAACACTTTTATACTCCAGACCTCAATACACTTTTCTTGTAAGTACGATATATTTTACTTTTGATTGGTATCCCATTGATATAAGGCGGAATATCCGGTCATATTACACGAACACGCTCTCCCGGCCTCCCGCACCCAGGGTTCAGCTTGATTCAGTAACTTTTCGCAGCCCAGTACACCCTGTCATACGTATGGTATCGTTACATATGATAAAAGTCATTGGCCTTGAGTCTGATACATGAGTTAATCTTCAGTACTTGTGAGAAATCCGGGTTAGGGAATCTGGTACATGACCAGACGTAAGGACCAGCAAATATTTAACTCAAACACATTAGGTCTACTCTTTTCTCCTGTCCCGCAGCTTCTTAATTGCATAGGCACCACCCAGGGCAGCCAGGATTCCAAGACCGCCGTCAATGGGGGCCTGGCCGGGTTCTTCGGGCATACCCGGTGGCTGAGCGGAGAGCAGTGCATAACACACAAGAACGGATATCAATGATAAGACAAATAACAAGATTGGGTACTTCATTAGTCTGGGATTTACAGTTGGTGGTTATTTGATTTTACTGGCAACGTATTACAATGGAGCAGGTAACCTGACCATAGGTACATACCTATTTTACGAGCGTCATTTTCCTGGTGATTATATTCCCCCCCACCTTCAGGCGATATATATACATTCCGCTGGACAGCGACGCCCCGCTGAATTTCACTCGGTACCATCCGGGTGCTTGCGTTCGTTCAACCAGGGTGCTTACTTCTCGCCCCAGCACGTCATACACTTTCAGGCTTACCGGACCCCTTTCGGCAACGGCATATCGAATGACCGTTGCCGGGTTAAACGGATTGGGATAATTTTGGGAAAGTTCCGGTTTTTCCGGCAATTCCGCCTGATCCCGGTGGTGTTCCCCTCTGGGATCAATGGTGAGCAGGAATCGCTGGTTGCTCTCTTTCGTCTTCAGCACGCCGGGCACCGGCCCGTGTCCTGCCGGTGGCAGCTCATCATATTCCTCTCTGTTCCCGGGTTTGGTCCGATTTTGCATGGTCGCCACCGCGTTGAAATTATATTCACCGGCCGACTGCAGGTAGAGAACCTGACCTGTGAACCGGTCGGTAAGCCTGATCGATCCCTTATTCCACGTGGCGGGCAGTTGCTGTGGATTCCAGCCCAGTGTATATTGCTTTTCCTGTATTGTACCCTTCATCCCGAGTTTCAACTCCAATGGTGTATCAATTTCGAGCGGCAAGGCATTAATCTCCAGGGCATTCCCCCCCGTATCGGTGGTATAGAGCCCCAGGTATCGGTCGGTCAGCGGCTCCAATTTCCACGCATCCATCGGTTCTTTTCCGGCCCCGGCCCGTTCATCAAACATGATAACAGCCCGTGAAGTCAGCTCCGCACCCGAAAGCTGCAGGCTGATCTTCGGTACCGGTTTTGCCTTCCGAAACACCCCTCCCGCACTCCGTGCCTCGTCAGATATTTCAAGAACCGGGGATGGTGCATTCGCTTTCACCCAGAATCCCTGCCAGGGAGCCACCTTGCCATCGGGCAACGTACCACTGGAGCCGTTCCAGGACTGGTAAGCCCCATTGCCGTTATTGGCGGAGGCATTCCAGATATACAGGGAGGCATCGAGGTTGGAGCGGGTCCACCCTGAGGCGGCATCCCAGTCGATGGTGGCACCGAACGGATTCCCCACAAGGTTCCAGCCGTCGTCGGCTTGGCTTCCGGTGTCTGTATAGGAGAGTGACGGCGAAACCGTACCGCTGTTCTGGGTTTCATTCACCTGAATAGTTTTGGGAAACCCGTCGGGTGTACCGTCGTAGTCCTGGTCATCAAACACGAACACAATAAAACCGGTTCCGGCGGCAGGTGTTGCAGCGGCATCGGATACCGAGGTCCAGCTGCCACTGGTTTCATTCCAGGTGAAAACATTGGCATCCCCGTAGTCCGGGGAATCGGATCCCGTAAACCCCTGGGTCCAGAGCGGATCGAGCAGGGTACCATAACTTGTGCCAGCGGATGGTGAACTGATGATACGCCACCCCTCACCGCCCGAAATGCGGGTACCGAAGGGATGGGTTTCACTGGAAAAGGAGGTCCCGTTTTGCAGGTAACCGTCAAGATTGTTTGAGGTGAGATCCAGCATGCTCTGGTCCCGGGCTTCATCACTGCGCCAGTATCCCACCAGTCCGGTTTCGTCGCCTTCAAGCTCCTGGTACATGTTGTTCCTGATCTGATCCGCCGTCCGCACGGTGTTCCAGAGGCGTATTTCATCCAGTTTTCCGGGCAGCGGGTAACTGCCTTCACGTGATCAAAACACCAGATCCAGCGAATTGGACACCGGGGTGTCGGTCGCATTGCTGTTTTCGGTTTCCAGCAGACCGTCCATATAAATCTGAATCAGGTCGGATGCATCGTCATAGGTGGCCGCCACATGGTGCCAATTCCCGTCGAATACTTCGCTTTGGGAGAGGGCGCGACCGTTCGAAAGACTGGAAGACACCCCGAATAACAATTTTCGGTCCCCCCCATAGCTGGAACCGCTGACGATTTGGACATGATAGTGAGAGTTATCACGGCTTTTTTCCAGTACTACCCGGTTGTCAATCACCGAACTTTTGATCCAAAATTCCACCGTCAGTTTCGAGGTCAGGTCCAGGGCCGGCTGATGCGGAATGGCGGCGTAATCGTTCACCCCGTCAAACTGCATGCTGCTTCCCGGGTAGTTCCGGGCCTGTATGGCGCCGGTTTCTTTCAGGGAAAATTCGTCGAAAAACGCATCGATATATCCTGCGCTGCCGCCCCCGTTTTTTTCAAGGCCGATGAATCGAACCCTGGCGCTTCGAGTGGATGCCGGGGCGTTAGCAGTGAGAACAATCGTTTGCCAGCTGCCCTCGCTGGTAATTTCTCCCGTATCTATGCTTCCAAGCACATTGTTGCTTCCGTCAATAAATTGAAGGATAATTTTTGCGGCATCCGAATTTAGGGTCTGGAGGTTTCCGGCCAGTTCATAAGCCACCGTACCGGCATCAATATCTAACTGATCAAAGGAAAGATCTACTTCCTGCTGAATTCCAATAGGGGAATTGTCACTGGAACTGTTATCTCCAAGTGCTGCACCGGAAAGTGGTGTGATCACGGAACTTACATCGAGACAGTGCCAGTCAGGCTGAAGTTCCGTCCAGTGGTCGGGGGTGGAATCCTCCCCGTCACAGCCGGCATTGAGCAGCAGATTGTCGCCCGGCGCCAGTGTGGTAAAGGCTTGATCACTGCCGTAATTGGTTCCCTCACTGTTCTGGGCAACCGTACGGTAGTGGTAGGTAGTGCCCTCACTGAGCCCGGTTATTTCGGCAGACACGGGAGTATTCAGGGTTCCAGAGAGCGGGCTCTGATCGGCGGTTACGGAATTGCCATACGAGGTGTCGGTGCCGTACTGAAAGGTAACGGTTGTGGAAGCCCCGTTGGCATCAGCAGTTCCATTGAGAGTGGCCCCGTCCGGCCGGATGAGGGTTGGTGAACCCGTCGCGGCAGTTGGCGCAGACGCAGCCGCTGTTTCTGAAAGCTGAAGGTCGTCAAAAAATGCATCGATATAACCGGTGCTGCCGCCCCCGTTACCTTCGGTAGTGATTACCCGTATGCGCACGGTTCGGGCGCCCGCCGGACTATTTCCCTTGAGCGAGAGTTGTTTCCAGCTGCCCTCGCTGGTCTGCTGGCCGGTATCCAGCGTTTCCAACACCGAATTGCTCCCGTCCCGGTATTCGAGAATCACCCGGCCCAGATCCCCATTTTTTGTTTGCAGGTAGCCGGTAAACTGATATGCGGCGCTTCCTGCATCGATATCACCACTGTTGTAGCTGATATCCACGTCCTGGTACATTTCCAGTGGGGAGTTCGGGGAGCTGCTGTTATCACCGAATGCTGCACCGTTTCTCGGGGATACCACCGAGCTGATGTCATAGCACTCCCAGTCGGTTGCCGATTCAGTCCAGTGATCCGGGGTTTCGGTGATCTGCTCACACCCTGGGTTCCGTAGCAGGTTATCACCGGGGGCAAGCGTAGTAAAGGTCTGGTCGGCTCCGTAATCGGTACCCTCGCTGTTGGTGGCTTTCACCCGGTAATGGTAGGTGGTTCCTTCCGACAGGCCGCTGACGGAGACACTTACATTGGTACTGGTAAGGCCCGTCACCGGGCTCTGATCGGCGGTCACGCTGTTGCCGTATGAAGTGGTGGTGCCGTACTCGAACACGACCGAGGTAGAGGCACCTCCGGGATCCACAGCCCCATTGAGCGTGGCACTGGCCGGACGAATATCACTGGCGGTGTCGGTTGTTGCAGTGGGGGCGGTGGCTGCAATACCTCCCTCGGTAAACGAGAGGGCGTCAAAAAAAGCGTTGGCATATCCACCGTTGTTGTCGTTGCTGGCCAGCAGTCTGATGCGCACCGTGCGCGTTCCTGCGGGGGCAACGCGGGTGTCAGAGAGTGTTTTCCAGTCTGATTGAGAGGATGACCGCTGCTTGCCGGAATCGTAGGAACCCAGCACCGAACCGCTGCTGCTGCGATACTCGACAATAAAACGGGCAGAGTGGTTACTCGAGGTATTGATCTGTCCCGAAAAATCGTACTCCTGGGTTCCCGCGTCGATATTCGCAGCATTTCCACTAACGTCAATATCCTGGTAGAGTTCAAAATCGCCCTGGGCATCGGTAACAAACGCATTGCTCCCCTCCGGCGGGTCGGCAAATCCAAAGCTACTCGGGTCATCACATATCCAGTTCCCGCTGTTGCTCCAGGCGGTGGAGATATTAGACTCGCACCCGGGCACCGATATCAGGTTTTGCGTTTCGGCCCTTGAAACTGCCAGGACAAATAAAAGGGTAACCATCCAGAATTTTGCGTTCAGGGACATTTCGGTCTTCAGTCGTTTTGATTGTCGCTCGGGCGCGGCGGATATAATCCGCGAACACAGATGATATAGTTGACAGTCAGGTAGGGCGGCATATTTTCATGGGCGTTGTTACCTCCCGTACTGTTGGTGGTGAACATCACTGCATCCCCGGCCATGTCGGTATCGGCCTCGGAGGCGTAGGTCAAGGTATCCTTGTATTTATTTCGTTCGATCTGCGTGCGACCGACCGCCGGATACCTGTTTTCCGGATTGTTTGAGGTCGCCTCGCCGCCCGATGCTCTTATCGCCCCCTGCCCGGAATGGGTATGAGCGGGCATTTCGAGCTGTGTCAGCTGCACCCGTTCGCTGCCGCCGCGCTGACCCAGCCTGTAGTGCGTTTGATCGGCCTGCCCTGCCCCGACAGGTACGGCTCCCCGCAGATCGGGCAGTCCAAATGTGGTTCGGCCGTCCCCGCCATACCGGGTGCCGATCAGCGAAAAAAGTGCGGTTTCCTCCTGAATAGACAACAACTGACCGTGACAAAACGCCCAGTTTTTCGGAGCGAAATCACCGGCAAATATCTTTATCATACCCATATATTCTTCCATGTTGGATCCTTTTTGGTTTGAGATTTATAATCGAGAATTGATTCGAAGAAGCGTTCGCCTTCCGCTGATTAATGGAGAAGGAGTACCACGAAGTAGTTCCGTGTGATGGACTATCCATGTTGAACGGCCAACGTATCATACAGAAAGTTTCAGTTTCAGTGTTTCAATTATATCGTTCGGCGGACGAAGCCGGTATCACCAATTTGTGTGAAACCGTATGCTGAGACAGGCAGAGATTGACAGGAGTTTACCGGCGAATTACCCCGTGCCAGCAGGACGGTGTTACATCGCTATCAATATGAAATTCCCGGATTATGCCCGAAAAAAAATGGTGACAGGATCAAAGGAGTTGATGTTATTTGTCTTACTCCAGCTCGGGTACGGGCTAAATTCAAGCCGAATTAAATGGCTGAAAATTTGATGAATAACTCGAAATTAATTCTGCTTATCGAGATACTTGACGACGGCCTCGGTTCGAGTACGTACCTGCAGCTTGTTGTACATATTGCGAATGTATGTCTTTACCGTATCCATACTGATATGCAGCTCGCCGGCAATCTCCTTGTACATATACCCGGAAGCCAGCAGCGAAAGGACTTCCGATTCACGGTCGGTCAGTTTTTGAATCTGCCTGTCGGCCGGAGATGGTTTGTGAAAAGATTGTACCACCTTGCGGGCGATCTGTGCACTCATCGGAGCCCCGCCTGCATAAACATCGTCGAGGGCTTCCAGTATTTCAGAGGGAGAGGTGGATTTCAGCAGGTATCCGACAGCTCCCGCTTTCAGTGATTCGAAGATGCGCTCATTGTCTTCATAAACCGTCAACATAACGATCTTTATATCACCGGCTTCGGCTGCCAGTTTCTCTACACAGGTGATCCCATTCATATTGGGAATCCATCAGTACGATATCAGGCTGTTTACCGGACAGATCCGCGAGCGCCGCTTCGGCACTGGGATAGGCACTCACACAGCGAAAGCCTTCTGCGCCCTCCAGCAGTACGATAAACATATTGCGGATTTGTTCATCGTCTTCTACAATGGATATGCGAATCGGTTCTTTCATAGCATGGGTATCTTGTAATTTGTCAACCTAGCCAGGGACCGCGATTTTCACAATCACCCGTTTGTGTGATTACCGGATGGGATACCTGACTTCCAGCACCGTACCGGTAACCGGTTCAGAGCTAATTTTCCATTCCCCTCCGATTTCGTTCATGCGTCCTCTCATTATCGAGAGTCCCCCTCCCCCGCCGGTAATCTCCGACGGGTTAAAGCCGGTTCCGTTATCTGCTATCCGTACCACAAAATTGTTCGCAGCGCATCAGGGAAACCGTTATTTGACTGCATTGCGCGTGTTTGGCAGCATTGTTTAACGCTTCCTTAAACACCAGCAGCAGGTTATGCCGGGCTTCTGAGGCCAGTTTCACGCCCGGGAACTCCTCATCGGCGGTAATTCGGCAGGGGATCTGCACCCGCCGGCCAAAATTCTGTGCGAATGAAATCATGAACTCGGCCAGATCGTCGAGCTTGTCGTTGCGCGGATTCAGTGACCAGACGATCTCCCTGATCTGTTCCATCACCTTTTCGGTCTCCAGCGAAATCTCTTTGATCCGGGGCCGTATGGTTGCCGGCGCCTCGCCATCGGCCAGGGCAAACTCGCTCATCAATTTTATCTGGGTGAGTCGGGAGCCAAGGTCATCATGCATATCCTGGGAAATGCGCAACCGCTCGCGGTCTACCGCCATTTTGTACTTGAAGGCCCTGAGCTTTTCCCTGTACTTTCTACGCGACAGGTACCATACCGAACCGGCAATAGTGACAGCAACGAAAAGGACTGCGGTAATTCGGAAATAATTAGTCATCCAGAACGGAGGCAAGACTTTTATCCCGATTCTAGCCGGCTCGCTGCTCCAGATACCTTCATTATTGATGCCCAAAACTTCCATCGTGTAAAAGCCGGGATCGAGATTTGTCACCGTTATTTCCCTGCGCGTACCTATTTCTGTCCAGGTATTCAAAAACGGGGGGATCCGGTATTTATACTTGTTTTTTGACGGTTCCGAAAATTCGAGGGCGGCAAACTCGAAACCGATCCAGTTTTCATTCCAATCTACCTGCAAGCTGGTCAGCGTATCGTTGTGAACAAACCGTGAAGAGGTATACGGCAAAACGCTTTGGTTCATAACGCGGATATCGATAACGGCAACCCTGGATTGGGTGCTGTTGAGTTCAATATCATCCGGATTAAACAGGTTACATCCGAATGTTCCAC
>JAWVZC010000172.1:0-8693 GCA_033722415.1 Balneolaceae bacterium
CCCTCCACTGAGCAGGGCGATCCGTTTCAAAGCTTCACGTCTGTTCATAATAATTCAGAGTTTTCGTCGTGAGTCCGGGTTTTGAATGGGCATGGCAGGTTGAGAGCTTCCTCTCACCCGATCTTCGTTACCCAGAATCCGGCAATAAATTAGAGATTACCTTTTTTAAGTTCCTCCACTGCAAAATCCGCAGCCCGGGCCGTCAGTGCCATGTAGGTCAGTGACGGGTTCTGGCAGGCCGCCGAGGTCATGCAGGCTCCATCTGTTACAAAAACGTTGGGCACCTCATGCAGTTGATTGTGGCCGTTAAGCACCGATGTTTTCGGGTCATTGCCCATACGGGCGGTGCCCATCTCGTGGATACCTTCACCGAACAGGTATTCCCCCTCGTAAGGAGAGACATCCCTGGCTCCGGCGGCTTCCAGCATTTCGGCTGCTGTTTCGGCCATATCCTTGCGCATATTTTTCTCGTTTTCCCCGATCGAGGCCTGGATTTTCAGCAGGGGGATTCCCCATTCATCCGTTTCATCCTCGTTTAGTTCTATATAATTATCGTAATTGGGAAGAATTTCTCCGAAAGCGGTCATTCCCACTCTCCATGGTCCGGGATCCCGCAAGGTCTCTTTCAACTCCTCACCGAATCCATCCAGGCCCATTCCGCGTCCCCAGCTGGGACGACTCGCTCCGCCCTGGAATCCGTATCCGCGGATGAAGTCGTCCATCCGAGTGTCGGGACCGAGGTTTCGAAAACGGGGTATATAGAACCCGTTCGGGCGGTTGCCGAAGGTGTAAGTGTCTTCATAGCCTTCAAACGTACCGCTTGCTCCAACCCGGAAATGGTGATCCATGATATAATGGCCCAGTACACCACTCGAGTTGCCCATACCATTAGGGAAAACCTCGGATTTGGAATTGAGCAGAATCTGTGTCGAACCCAGGGTAGAGGCATTCAGGAATATGACATCCGCAAAAAACTCCATACTCTCTTTACTGTTCCGGTCGATAACCCGGACACCGGTTGCTTTGCCCGTCTCCTTGTCGTAGATAACACTGTGCACGATACTGTTGGGCCTGAGAGTCATGTTGCCGGTGGCCCTGGCGGCGGGTAGCGTACTGCTCTGAGATGAGAAGTACGCCCCTACGGAACATCCCCTTGAACAGGGTCCGCAGTAATGACACGCACCGCGACCGTTGTGGGGACGGGTCAATACCGCAGAACGCCCGATGGTAAGCGTACGCTCGGGAAAACTGTTTTCGATACTTTTTTTAAGGTCCTGCTCCACGCAGTTCAGTTCCATGGGGGGCAGAAATTCGCCATCCGGCAGCTGGGGAAGCCCCTCTTTCTGCCCGCTGATTCCGGCGAATTTTTCCACGTAATCGTACCATGGGGCAATTTCATCGTAAGTAATCGGCCATTCGATGGCAATCCCTTCTTTGGCGTTGGCCTGAAAATCCATCGGACTCCAGCGGTAGCTCTGCCGCCCCCATGTCAGGGAACGACCGCCTACATGGTAACCGCGTACCCAGAGGAAGGGATTTTCTTCATCCTCCACCTGGTAGGGATGCTTTTTATCGTTCACAAAAAAGTGATAGTTATACTCATTGATCACATCAGATCGCAACTGCCTGGGATACTCCTCCTCAAACAGCTTTCGATCGCCACGGCCGCGGAATTCCATCTCCCAGGGACCCTTGTGTTCCGTGATATAATCCTTGCCGTGTTCCACGTTGCGGCCCCGTTCCAGGACCAGTGTTTTCAACCCTTTTTCTGTTAATTCCTTGGCGGCCCATCCCCCGGATATTCCGGAGCCGACCACAATGGCATCATAGGTGTTTTCTTCGGACTGACTTATGATATGCATGTTCTGATATACCTTGTGAAAGAGCTAATCCTCTTGTTAAACGAATCGCAACATAGATGTGACAAAGTAATTTTGCAAGTTTCTTGCACAACTTTATAAAATTTTGTCAAAGCCGGTGAAAATTCAATTTTATCGGCTTGCATTTCACGGTTGTTTTTGGGTATTTGGGCCTCTCAACGAAAGCAAAAAAACAGAGGACATCATGGCATTAGACAGAAAATTACGATACGGAATGGTTGGAGGCGGTCCGGGTGCTTTTATCGGAGAAGTGCACCGGATGGCAGCCGCTTTGGATGGCAGAATGGAACTGGTTGCGGGTGCTTTTTCCTCCTCTCCGGAGAAATCCCGTCAGAAAGGGGAAGAACTGCACCTGGATCCCTCTCGGGTGTATGGCTCCTATGAGGAGATGGCGGAAAAAGAGAGCCAGCTGCCCGAGGACGAACGGATCGATTTTGTTTCTATTGTAACCCCGAACTTTTTGCACCACCCGGTGGCCAAAACATTTATTGAACACGGTTTTCACGTGGTCTGTGACAAGCCGATGACTAAAACCGTTGAGGAGGCCGAAGAGCTTTGCCGACTGGTCGATGAACACGACACGGTTTTTGCCCTCACCCACAACTATACCGGGTACCCGATGGTGAAAGAAGCCCGGGAGATGGTAAAGTCGGGCAAGCTGGGAACCGTGCGGAAAATTGTGGTCGAGTATCCCCAGGGATGGCTGGCACAGCCGGTCGACAACAAGCAGGCCAACTGGCGAACGGATCCCAAGAAAGCGGGGGTCTCCTCTGCCGTGGGGGATATCGGTTCCCATGCCGAAAACCTGGTGGAGTATATTACGGGTCTACAGATTGAATCGCTGATTGCTGATATTAATACCTTTGTGGAAGGACGAAAACTGGAAGACGATGCCAACGTGCTGGTCCATTACAAGGGGGGAGCCCGCGGTATTCTGTACTGTTCACAGGTATCGGTCGGGGAGGAGAACAGCCTCCGGATCCGGGCCTACGGAACGGACGCTGCTATCGAGTGGAAGCAGGAGGATCCCAACTACCTGCATGTGCTGTATCCCGACGGACCGGAAGAGACCTACAAGCGTGGCAATCCCTACCTGTCGGACGCCGCAGCCCAAAACACACGAATTCCGCCCGGGCACCCCGAAGGCTTCATCGAGGCATTTGCCAATATTTATGTAAATTTTGCCAGTACCCTGGAAGCCCGGCTGAGCGGGGAGGAACCGAGTGAGCATGATCTCGATTTCCCAACCGTACAGGACGGCGCCCGCGGCGTTGATTTTATCCACAAGGTTATCGAAAGCGGAAAAAAAGGCGAGTGGGTTGATGTGAATTACACCCCGCCGGCCTAACCGCCGTGAACCATTGAATTCTGGGATTTACTCCCAACACGGAAGCCCGGTTGATAGCCGGGCTTTCCATTTTTGTAACTTGTCGGCCGGATGTTACGCCTCGTCTCGGCGATTAAGAATCAGGCCCACCCCGGTTATCACCACCGAAGCCAGCAGGCATAACCCGCCGAAATAGAGCAGCCAGCGAAACGCCGGGGCAAATGCGAGTCCGAAGAACCCCGCCGGAGTAGCGACAGCTGCCAGGGGTGCCGCTGTTCGGGCGGTCCATTCCCACCGCTTGTTGAGGTTCGTGGCATCAATCAATATCTGCAATACCAGAGAGAGTATCACCCACACGCCGGCATGCGCGTGACCGGCTCTCCAAAGCGCGGATTGGGCATCATTCAACGATATACTGCCCGGCGAAAACCCGGCCGTACCGTTCATTAGCAAGCCGAGCAGAGTCAGTCCGCCGTACATGATGGTTGGTACGGACAACAGGATGATGCCAGATACCAGTTTCGCATATTTCGATAATGGAAAGTGCATAACGAGAGATTTCTCCCTGGTTTATGATTACAATGAGTATCGAGCGATCAGTTATCATTTCCTGATAGCGTGTTAGTTCCCGGTATCTCCTCCCGAAACGGTTGACAGAAACCAGTCCATCAACTGTTTGCTATCGACGATGCTTGCACTGTGGGGAGTCTCGCCCGGGTTATCTCTGCGGTTTTGAGTAGCCACGAATTCCGCCTTTTCATTACCCATAATCTTCAGGTCGTTGATGAGTGATGCCATATCAATGGCATTCATTTAGTAATAGCTCTGCCGGCGATGCTTGATCTTCCAGGTGATATCCGGCTCGGCATAGGTTCTGATCGGAATATCGCGGAGATAACGGGCGTTGCCGCCCAGGTGGTCAACATGTTCTGCCGTGTAGGTATATGGCGAATAGTTAATATAAGCTACCGGTACTTCATCGGGGGTGCCGCCGAGATTTTTCTCCAGCCAGTGCGAGACCCAGTACCCCTCACCGGACGCGGCCGGGTGAAAGTCGATCTTTTCAGCCCGTTCTGTGGTGTGCCAGAACCGGGTCATATCCAGCGGGGCGTCGATCACGGCCACGGCGTCCGGGAGGAACGGGCACTTTTGGGGGTTGTTCTTGCAGAAGATCGTAAATTTCAGTGCCTGTGTGCCCCCAATCGAAAAGCCTGTGTAAAACAGTTCGTCCGTGGGCAGATCATATCTTCGGAATGTTTTCTGTATGAGATCCGTAACGAATATCATCCGGCTCTCCTCAAAAAAGAAGTCGGCGGGCATCCCGGTAGAGACGTACAGCACGCCGAGCCCGCGACGGAAGGCATGAGGGTGCAGTAACAGGTCCTCCGGTATATTCTGCAAGGTTATCCGCCGACCCTCAAATGCGATCACCAGTCCGCGCGGCTTATTCTGGTAGTCGGGCAGCAACAGTGTGTACCCGCGCTCGGTTCTGTCCAGTTTGATATCTTCCGTGGGCCCCACCTGGAGAGTTCCGTCAAGGTCCCGGTAATCGGTGTAAACTTGTTGAGTGGCGGCTTTCAGCGGTAAGAGGCAGATAATGGTTAAACTCAGAACCTTCAGGATGCAATTTCTCATCGTGATTGAGCTATTATGAGTTGGTTTCGGGAGTCTTTTGATAAGTAACGGAATAATCATCCGGTTTCTAAACAGATACCGGTATACCGTACACGGAGAAACCCGGATTGGGTTACGCACCTGGTTAACCGGGACATAGAATCAGCATGGAATGGATGAATTGTCTGGAATTATGTAAGTACCCCTGCTACGGCAATTCTGAGCCGTTACAACCCTGGCATTTATAAAAAATACATGAATTTTTGGTACATAATCCGTGCTATGATCCAGCCGGCAGAAATTCGGCAAGGGCCCGGTTGACTTCCGCGGTTTTCTCCTCCTGTACAAAATGACCGCATTCGAGGGAATGTACCTGGCAATTGGAAAACCGCATCTTCCATCGTTCCAGGTACTCCGGTTTGATAAACTCATCCTTTACCCCCCAGAGCATCAGGACCGGTTTGTCAGCGATTGCATGCAGGCGCTCCCACTGCTGCTGATACCAGTCGGAAGATCCCTTCAGTGCTCTTGCAATTCTGAGAAGGGCATACCGGCTGTTCTTGTCCGGGAAGACGTCCCTGTAATGCGCGTGGACCCGGCTTGTCAGTTGAGATTTGTCATAAAAAGATTGCCGGAGCAAAACCCGAGGGGAGAAATTAAACCGAAGATAGAGCAGTTTGCCGATCCAGCTGTTTACGATGCGATCGATTTTCTGAACATCGGGATTATTTGCGGTCTCCCAAAGCCAGGTATTAAACAGCACCAATCGATCCACGTTTTCAGGGTGATCGAGGGCATATGGCAGCGCGATTGGCCCGCCAAAATCGTGAACGACAAGTGTAATGTTGGCAAGGTCAAGGTGCTCCATCAGCAGCCGGAAATGTTCGGCGTGCTGTTTCGGATCTCCTTCAAAATGATCCGGTTTTTCAGAGAGCCCGAACCCAATGTGATCCGGTGCAATACAGCGATAGTGCTCCCTGAGTGCCGTTATCTGGTTGCGGTATAGAAATGACCAGCTGGGCGTGCCATGTACAAAAACCAGCGGGTCTCCCGACCCTTCGTCGATGTAGTGCATGTTGCCGGCATCCAGCTCAAGGTAGTGCGAACGGAACGGGTACAGATCCCGGCTGAACCAGGATGTGTCTTTGATTTTTTCGGCAGGTGTTTTCATGAGTCAACGTGTTGAAATTATCGTTTGTTGACCCAAATCTAATGCGGAGTACCCAAGCCCGCCTTGGTCTGCACCAAGATTATATTTTATGTTTCCCCAGAAGCTTGCTCAGGTTGGTCGGATCCATATTGAGATAGGAGGCGATATATTTCTGGGGAACCTTTTGCAGCAGGTGGGCACTTCGTTCCATAAAGGTGTGAAACCGTTCCTCCATCGAAAGCGACATCTGCTCGTGGTACCGCTGTACCAGGCCGGCAAGGAAATATTCGGTGGTTATTCGCATCAGGCGTTCGATTTCACGGTCCTCATCCATCAGCTTGTCCAGTGTGGCTCTAGGCAGCCGAAGCAGGCGACTCACGGTGATACATGACAGACAAAATTTGGAGGGTTGCCGGGTGAAAAACGATTCCGGTATCCCCGAAAAAGAGGGGGGATAGGTGAATGCGATAATATGCTCTTTGTCATCCTTTACGTAATAAGAGCGCTGAACACCTTCCAGAACAAAGTACAAATAACGTTCTGTATCACCCGGCCAGGTGATAATTTCGGATTTGTCATATGTTACCTCACTCATTCTGTCATACAAGCGGGAGGCACTCTCCCGCGGAATAGGGTAAAACCGTTCAAGATACCGGTGAAATATTTGGAACTGATCCATGAGAATATGCAGGGGATTTGCTAAAACCGGATGCAACGTGCAGATGCCTTCATATCGCGGACGTTGCCTGGAGCATGCAAGTTCCGGTATTTTCCGGAATACGGTACCAATTTAAAATAACGTCAGCTCGGGTTAAAAAAATAATGTTTATACTGCCTATAAGGTTTTTAGATACACTTTTTGTCGTGTTCATTTTTTTACCGATGAAAAAATGAACCAAAATCGCCGGCCTTTGAAATTTTTGTTGCGTTCCCTCCGCTGGAGCTAATACCATTTGAACTCAATCCGCTGGAAAACGCGGATTTCAAACTACAAATGGTTTCTTTAACGCTCCGGCTACGGGCACTTGGGTCAACAAAAATTTCAAAGGCCGGTAAAAAACACCTTCTCGTATCTATTTATTAGATCTCTTAACCCGAGTTCACGTTAAAAAAAGCTCCCGCTTTTACAGCGAGAGCCTGTTTCCAACAATGATATTTGCTACTGGCCAGATGCTGCAATTGTGCCGATCAGGCGTTCCGCTTCGGCAACCTGCGTGCTGTTCGGATAATCGTTCACAACGAGGTTGGCATATTCACGCGCCCGGGAGATATCGCCGGCATCATAGAAGGCCTTGGCGGCCTCCAGGTAGTTGTATGGAGTGGTGGATTCATTTTCATCCCACTCTGCGGCCTGGACGTAGGTTTGGGCAGCTTGTTCATGCTGATCCAGTTCGGTATGCAGCACCGCCTTGAAGGAGAGGGGACCAACCCCCATGATACCTTCGGGTACCTCGTATTCCTCCATGTAGCTCAGTGCCGTTTCGGTATTGCCGAGATTATATTCACACACAGCCGCATAATACCGGGCAAGGTTTCCGGCATCGGTACCTCCGTAGTTATTTATAATCTGTTCGAAACCGACCGTAAACTCCTCATCGGATCCCTGGAGGGCATTTTGGTAGTCACCATTCAGGAAAAAAGTCTCTGCGGGCCCCATCAGCTGCTGGGCCTGGCGCTCCTGGGACTGATCATAATAATAGTACCCGATTCCCCCCGCGATAATAAGAACGACGGCAATGGCGCCGATAAGCACTTCATTTTTAAACTGATCATAGAAGCTCTGGACACGCTCCACCGACTGCACCAGTGGGTCCTGTTCCAGCTCCTCTTTTGTCATCTTGCGTCTAGACATTATACCCTTCGTATATGGTGTTTAGGCTTAATTTTTGAGTGGTCAAAATTAGTATTGTTTTGGCATTTCCCAAAATGTTAAATACAGCGGATGCTGCTCCCGGTTTTATTACGAGGCGGCACCATCCATCAGTTTCAGTTTCCCCCGGTTCAGTTCGTAGGTGAGGTCACATCGGCCGGCGATATCTTTTTCGTGGGTAATAAGCAGGATGCTGACCCCGTCTTTTTCCCGAAGTTCGAACAGGTAATCCAGCACGATTTCGGTGTTGGCATCATCGAGATTTCCGGTCGGTTCATCAGCGAGAATAAGCGCCGGGTTGTTCATCAGGGCACGAGCCATGGATACCCGCTGCTGCTCTCCGCCGGATAGCTCCGTGGGGCGGTGTTCAGCCCTTTCCGGAATGCCGAAGCGTGTCAGCAGCTCCATAGCCCGCTTCTCAGCTGATTTGAGATCCCTGCCACCTATCAATGCGGGCATCAGCACGTTTTCCAGGGCTGAAAATTCGGGCAGCAGATGGTGGAACTGGAACACAAACCCCAGCTCCCGGTTCCGGAAGTCCGCAAGCTCCTCCGGCTTCAGCCCGTAGATCGGTTTGGAATTCCACAGTATCTGCCCGGAATCGGGGCGGTCCAGGCCGCCGAGCACGTGAAGCAGGGTACTTTTACCGCTTCCGCTGGGCCCCACAACCGATACAATGGAACCGGATTCAATCGACAGGGAGCATTTGTCCAGTACCGTCAAGGCCCCCTGACCGCTTTTGGCGGGATAGGTTTTAACAATATCGGTTCCAACAAGTATGGGAAGTTCCTGTTCCATGCCGTATTACCCGTCCAGCGTGCTGTTCTTGAAAGAGGGATAAACGAAAGGTTC
>JAWVZC010000173.1:0-8612 GCA_033722415.1 Balneolaceae bacterium
GAAATATCGGGTTTTCGCCGGAATAAACGGCATACGCCCCCGGTGAGAACGGAACAGTCAGTCCGGTTTTGTCTGCCAGGTTTCCGGCCAGTTCTCCGGGCATGCCATCCTCGGCAATCGCCTCCAGGCCTTCACCGTAATCCGGGGCCCCTTCCGTAAACAGTAACCCGTTCTGGTCGGCACCATGTACCAGCCATATGCCGGGCGAAAGCGGCACAGGCATATCGCCCTCCGAAGTCTGTAGCGTGCTGCCGGTAGATACATTTTCAATACGCACGCGGAACCCGTACTCCCCGGTAGCATTGAGCGTCACCCGGATTACCTCGTGCACAGATGGCAGGTCCATATTATCAACCTGCCGAACATTCATATTGTCGTCTTCCGGCCCGGTATCGGTATCACCCTGTCTGGGCGCCTGATTGCTTCCGGTGCCGGGTTCCTGGTCCTGTTCCGTACCTACATCATATAGCTTCAGTTGCGAGGTGACATCTCCGGTTACTTTTGAACCATCGGAATTGTATAGGGGCAACCCTTCCTCCCCGAACGAGTATATCCAGTCGTTCGATTGCACGAACATCGTGGCCAGGGAGAGTCGCGCGCCTTCCGGAGCGGTAAATTCAATTTCATAGACCCCGCCCGGTCCTATGGGAGCCGGTTCACTGGCACCTACTGGCGTGGTAAAGGTCCCGCTCTTCATGATCGGGTAGTTACCGCCGGTATTTTCTATGGTAACTTCAAATTGTGCGCTTGGCAGCTCTTCTTCACTGTTATCCTGGCACGCCACTGCAGCTGCGGCAAGCAGGATCATCAGGAGATATGTTTTCAAGCTTGATCGATTTGTACTCATAATGGTTACATGGTTGATTAAATTGTAAGATTACCCAATAGGTAAGCATCAGGGCTTCCGAATAAATCACGAAATTGTAACGATTGTCTGGAGTTTTAGTCACAGGAGGCCCTTCCGAAAGGTACAGGGAGATCAATTTTTTTGACTGGGAGCCTGGCGGACTTTGGGAAATGTACCGAGAATCAGCCAATTTGAGTCAGATTTTGCCTGGTTCCCGGGCTCCGTGGAGGGGCACTACTCTAACTTAAAGGAGTGGTGCCAACAGGACGCAGAGCGTCAGTTAGGGTCCCGATGGAAAGAGGACGGAAGCGGGTAATCAAAAACAGTGACCGTCAGCCCTGAATACTGCTAACAAATACCGCTTTTGACCTGTGATACTAATGTTTAGTGTGATGCCTGTAATTGTTAAGCTCTATTTCTCGCAAAAATAATTTGGGGTTTCCTGTATTGTTTTGAAACACATCGGGTTATATCAACGGTATGACAGGAGATACTACACCGGGACATAGCAAGCGACGTAATTGTCTTCCCGACAGCTTTCTGAATTGGTGAAACCTGTAGCCTATATGCTCACTTCCCGTAATTCATTTTCAATCCAGGATTTATCGACCCTTTTCACCATCCATAACCCGATCATGACCAGGATCATGTTAATCAATATCGTTCCAAGAATATCGGGATAATCTACTGCTACTTGTGGGGAAGTCTCGCAACAAAATAGCTACCGGGGAATCCTTCAATATACCAGAAAATACCTGTTAGTCTACCGATTGTACCTTAAATTTGCAGGTAGACAAAATAAATCCAGCTCATTTCCGATTGTATACATTGAATGGCTGCTAATTCCGAATTAACTTGTGGGATCTTCGGTTCTACCATATACCGTTTCGAGGAACCCCCAAATTTTAACCCTATTTATACTCCTGATGTCGATTAAACAGACGATTACCAGTTTTTTCCTGGCGGCAACTGTCACCGTTCTAGTAAGCTGTAATGGCGGAGAACGTGGTGTGGATGCATCCAGCAGTATCACGATGTATAAAAATGCCACCTGCCAATGTTGCGCCAAGTGGGCCGATTATCTTGAAGAAAACGGCTTTGATGTCACAGAAAAGGCTACCAACAGCCTTCAGGCGATAAAATCGGAACAGAAAGTGCCATACGACATGGCCTCCTGTCATACGGCCATCGTTGGTGACTATGTCGTAGAAGGACATGTTCCCGCCGAGGATATCAAAAACCTGCTTGAAGAACAGCCGGATGCCAAAGGTATCGCCGTGCCGGGGATGCCGATCGGTTCTCCGGGTATGGAGGTGCCGGGACGCACGCCTGAATCGTACAAGGTGTACCTGTTCCAGGAAGATGGCTCACGTGAAGTGTACGCCCAGCACTGATTTACCGCATTTTTGAACCGCAGTACCGATTCTCATGAACGCCAAAAACAAACTGAAATATATTTTCATCGTGGCCGTAATAGTAGCCGGTGGCTTTGCCCTGGCCGATTCGCTCGGGTTCTTCAATCCGAAACCGTATACCGAGGTTTCTCACGGTTCACATGTCCATTATGTACCGGAGAACAGGGATCCCAATGTGGGGATCGACAAATTTCCCACCGAACCGCCGGGCCCCAACGAAGTAATCACCCCGCAGGGACAGATCGTAAGCAAGGAGGAGTGGGAACGGCAACAGGCAGCGGGCAACTAGAACCGGGCCGAGAAGCAGACAAGCAGCCTGAATAATTCATAAATTTTATACAGTGATATTACACCTACGACCCCTGATGCGGAAACATATTGTCATCGGATCCGCTTTCGTGATAGCCCTCACCCTGGTAACGGCCTGCAGTGCCGATAAATCCGGGCAGTCGAAACCGACTGAGCCACTGGAGCGGCTGGATCCCTATTCGGCGGCCCTCTATCCCGCCCGTCAGAAGGCGACGGCCACCGATTTCACGGTGGATCTCGTGAATGGTGAAACGTTTACCCTTTCCGAACAGAAGGGCAAGGTTGTGCTGATGAATATCTGGGCCACCTGGTGTGCCCCCTGCGCCGACGAGATGCCTGATTTCATCGACCTGTATGAGAAATACCGGGACGATGGACTGGTAATATTGGGGGTATCGATCGATGAGCAGGGACGATCGGTGGTCAAGCCGTTTATGGAAAAATTTGACGTTACCTATCCGGTGGTTATTGACGACGGTACCATCATGGATAAATATGGCCCCACCATGGGTATTCCCACCACCTACATCATCGACAAGCAGGGAACGCTGAAATATTTCTCGGTCGGTGCCCTTACCAAAAAAGAACTTGAACCGCGCCTCAGGGAACTGCTGGGAAACCGGGTTGAAACCTAGCGATGCCCGCCCGGCTGCACTCTGTATCTTTCGATCTTACGTGCCATTTTTTGTATATTTGTCGATTACCAAGAACCTGACAGCAACTGCCTCACAACATGAAAATAGGTGACATAGATTTAGGCGATAAACCGTTGCTGCTTGCCCCGATGGAGGATGTGACGGACTCCCCGTTCCGGCTGATGTGCCGGCGAAGAGGGGCCAGCATCGTATATACCGAATTTATCAGCTCCGAAGCGATTGTACGCGAATCGAACGGGGCGCTTCAAAAGATGGATTTCAGCGAAGAGGAGCGCCCCTTCGGCGTGCAGATTTTCGGCAGCCGCGAGGTAGCCATGGAGGGTGCGGCCAAAACCGCCGAAGCCCAGAATCCCGACCTGATCGATATCAATTTCGGCTGCCCCGTCTATAAGATAGCCAAAAAGGGGGCCGGAGCGGGCTGCCTGAAAGACCTGGCACTGATGGAACAGATGGCCGGCAGTGTGGTGGATGCCGTGGAGAACCGGCCGGTTACCGTGAAAACGCGCCTGGGCTGGGATGACCGCTCCATCCGGATACAGGAGGTGGCGCTGATGCTTCAGAAGCTCGGCATCAAGGCGCTGGCCGTGCACGCCCGAACGCGCAATCAGAAATACAAAGGGGACGCCCGCTGGGAGTGGCTGAAGAAACTGAAAAACACACCCGGACTCGAGATCCCGATTATCGGCAACGGGGATGTAACCACCCCGCAGGACGCCAAGCGGATGTTCGATGAAACGGGGGTTGACGGCGTTATGATCGGCCGTGGTGCCATCGGTCAGCCGTGGATATTCGAACGAACCCGCCACTATCTGGAAACCGGGGAACTGCTGCCGGAACCGTCGATCGATGACCGCATTCAGCTTGCCGCCGAACAGCTTCGCCGCTCAGTGGAGCACCACGGCGAACGATATGGGGTGATCATCATGAAAAAACACTATGGGCAGTACCTGAAAGGGGTGCGCAACAGCCGCAAACTCCGGGCCGCCATCATGGAGGAGAAGGAGATGCAGCCGATCCTGGAACTGCTCCTCAATTTTAAGGAACAGAAGATGTACGCCACAGCCTCATAGTCCGGTTATCGGCTGATTGGCATCCCGGTTCCGTTCTGTCAGGAGAGATGGAGATCCCTGTCCGATCAATCCGTATTACCGGCCGAGAAGCTCCTGCATCGTGGCGGCGGCTTCCGGAGCGTTACCCCCCGTATTGTTAAAATAGACGCGTGCATCCCGACCCTCATCCAGCTGTCCTCCTATGATTTCTGCCCACGGTTCCAAATCCTCCCGGGTATAGCTGTAGGTATACCCGCCCTGCAGGCCGTGAAACCGAAGATAAATAAAATCGGCTGTTGGGGTACAGTCATCCGGGAATCTACCTGAACTTTGCCAAACGATCGCTGAATTGTGTTCTCCCAGCAGGTCATAAACGTCATTATCAAGCCAAGATCTATGCCGAAATTCAAATGCGCAAGTCAAATCATCTGGCAGTTTCTGGTGAAATGACGTGAGGCGATCCATGTTTTTGGAAAAACTGGGCGGAAATTGCCAGAAAACGGTACCGAGAGAACTGTTCAAACCTTCAATTCTTCCGATAAACCGGGCGAGGTACTACTCAACGTCCTTCATTTTATTGTAATGGGTGATTTGCCGGTTCCCTTTTACCGAGTAGCTGAATGTATCCGGGGCCCTGTTCCGCCATCCCTTCACCATATTCTCAAACGGCATACGGTAAAAAGTGGCATTGATCTCGACTGAATTGAACTGCTTGACGTAGTACTCCAGCATATCACATTTGCTTGTGCCGGCAGGATAAAAATCCCCCACCCACTCATCGTACGACCAGCCGGAAGTTCCGATATGGAGTTTACCTGAGTTCTTCATCTCATTGTTTGTTCTTCTGAAATATACCGCGGAAATTCAACCGCCCCCCGAAGTTACCTTCGCAGAATGTGAATCTTTTTTCCAGCGGGACCCGTAAACTCATGTTGTTATCAGGAACCAACCGTAATTATTATGTGGAATCGATTACTACGGGCCCTTGCCGCCCTGTTCAGTGCCTACAGTTTTATTGCCAACCCGCTGCGGTATCTTGTGTCCCTGGTGATGGTGATCATTATTCCGTACCTGGTGTATGTGTTCCTCGGCGGTATCGCATTCGGTTTACTGCTGGTGGTTGGTGGCTACCTGGTTTACAGGGCAATCAACAATTCGAAATATTACGGTGCCTAAACCCGTGAGTTACGTCTTGTTCAGGTATCCCGGGGATGGGGTTACGGAGTAATCTCTTCAAGCCCTACATGAACGCCAATAGTAAACAACAGTGGCCGATAGTCGAACACAATATCTTCATCCGGCTGCAAGGGTTCAGATAACCCGAGCTGGGCTTCAAATTTCACGGGACGACTGCCCAGCCTGGCGAAAAGCGCGGGCTCAAAAAATGTCCCGGATTCCGAATTGTCAAATGTTTCGGAAGCGGTTTCAAACTCCCGGAATGTAACCTGTCCCATCCGCAGGGCCAGACCCGTTTCCACCCAATCGGTTTCCAGTCCGATATTTGACTGCAGAAACAGTTTATGATACCGGCCCGTGGCCTTAACCTGTTGATTGCTACCGCTGAACTGGTAATTATCCACCGAAGCGGCAGATCCGAGTCCTACGCCTCCCAGGAGTTCCAGACGTCCCATTTTCCCGACCGGCGCAAGGTAGACCGCTGCCAGCTCTCCATACGTGTGCTTATGGAAGTCGTCATCGGATTCCTCACTGTTTCTCCCGATCGACAACGCCCCTGCAACCCCGGCATGGTCTTTCAAGGCGTAGGCGCCCTGCAGATCAACGCCATTTGTCCCCAGGTAGGCACCGCCTCCAAATTCCCCTTTTTCATCCAGCTGGTGAGTGTGTCTTGCACTGGGGATATAGACCGGCGCGCAGGCCTGGCAAAATGCGACCACAGCCACCAGTACAACTACGAAATGTACCCGACGACAGTTCATTCTCCTTTAAATTGTTATTGGTGATTACTGTAAAAAATCATATTGCCATATGAATTACAAATAATCGGTACCCATGAACGGTTTTAGGACTTCAGGAACCCTGATGTTTCCCTCCTGGTCCTGACAAGTCTCAATAATGGCTGCAACCACCCGGGGCAGAGCAAGTCCCGACCCGTTGAGCGTGTGCAGCGTCTGGGTGTTTCCTTTCTCGTCACGGTAACGAAGCTGCATGCGGCGCGCCTGGTAGCCTGCAAAATTGGAGCAGGAGCTCACCTCCAGCCAGCGCTGCTGCCCCGGGCTCCACACCTCGAGGTCATACTTCTTGGTCTGCGTGAATCCCATGTCGCCGGTACACATCAGCAGGGTGCGGTAGGGCAGCTCCAGGTCTTCCAGCAGCGATTCCGCATACGCACGCAGGCTTTCCAGCTCATCATAGGAATGGTCGGGGTGCACGATTTTCACCAGCTCCACCTTGTCAAACTGGTGCAGCCGGTTGAGACCGCGCACATCTTTGCCGTATGAACCCGCCTCTCTGCGCCAGCATGGAGTATACGCTACGTAGTAAATCGGAAGCTGATCTTCCCGGATGATTTCATCCCTGTGAAAATTGGTTACCGGCACCTCGGCGGTGGGAATCAGGAAGAAATCATCACGCGGTATTTCATACATCATATCCTCTTTGTCCGGTATCTGCCCCGTACCCCGGGCAGAATCTTCATTCACAAAAAAGGGGGGCTGAATTTCGCGGTACCCGTGGTCCGTCGCCTTGTTCAGGAAGTAGTTGATCAGCGCCCGCTGAAGCCGTGCAATCGGCCCGAGGTAGAACGGAAACCCGGCGCCGGTTACCTTGGCACCGCGTTCGAAATCGACCCATCCGGATTCTTCCGCCAGTTCCCAGTGCGGCAGGCGCCACTCCTCCTGTGCGGGATCTCCCCAGGTTTTGAATACCTCATTATCATCTTCGCTGCTGCCCACCGGTACCGATTTGTGAGGCACATTGGGTATCTCCAGGATAAGTTGATCACGCCGGTTTTTCAGTTTCTTCAGCTCCTCTTCAAGTTCTTGTATCTGTTCTTTGAGCTTGCTGGTATGTTCGATTATCTGCTGCGCCTCCTCCTTTTTTCCCTGGCCCATCAGTTTACCGATCTCCTTCGCCTTCGTATTACTTTCATTCCGCAGATCATCGGTTTTTTTTACCGTGGAGCGCCACTCCTCGTCTACTTTGAGCAGCTCGTCTACCACCTCAGGGGAGTCCACCCCTTTATTCTTCATTCCCACTTTCACTACTTCGGCATGTTCTCGAATAAATGCGATATCCAGCATACGGTATCTTCCTTCCTATTTGATGTTTTCTCCGGTCAAAGATAAAATAGTTTTATTAAGTATTGAACCTGATTTTGATTGTAAAAAATTGGTAATCCCCTAAATAAATTTTAACTTCTCCGACAGTAGCTTACGTTGCCTGCCTAAATAAATTAAGCTACATTAAAAAGTTCATAGATAAATAAGGGTCAGATTTTAAGAAATGGCACATAGTTTAGACGAAATTGACATCAAAATCCTTAAGCATCTGCAGGAGGATGCTCGTGCACAACGCAATAAACTGGCGGAGATCGTACACCTGTCTGTTCCCTCCGTTTCAGAGCGGATGAGGAAACTCGAAGAACGAGAACTCATTGAGGGGTATCACGCCATCCTGAATTCCCGAAAATTCAAGTTTGATATCACCGCTTTCGTATTTGTTGAAGTAGACGGTTCGGATAACTATCCCAAGTTTGTGGAAAAGGCGATTGACGAGCCTGAGATCCTGGAGTGCTACTCGATAACCGGGGATGGATCTCACGTTCTGAAAATTCGAACCTGGAACACCGAGTCGTTCGAAAAACTGCTTTCAAAAATTCAGTCCTGGGATGGTGTCCACAAAACACGATCCAACGTGGTGTTAACCAACTTCAAGGAAACCCGGAAGCTTCCTATCGAGATGACCGGCACCATAGATATTTAACCATTTGCCAGTATTGTTTCGCCATCAAATTTTGCGCAGGATACCGGGGGTTGCGGCTGCACTGCTCGTGATTGCAGCCATATATCCCTCCATAAGTGCTGCTCAACAGCGGTTCGGGGTTATTTGGGATGTCCCGGAGGATGAAACCCGGGCGATAGAGGAGCTGGAGCGGTTCCGGGAACTGAAAATACGCTATATCGAGGTCAGCGAGCTGCTGTCTCCCCCCGTCTGGCGCGAGATCGGGCGGCAAAACTTCGGCGTCTATGTACAGATACCGGTCTACTATCCGGTTGTGGAGACCTTCGCCGATGCCTCTCCCACGCTACTTACCACCTACCAGCAGTTTTTGAGCGGATATGCCGGCAGGGATATTGAGGCGATCGGGGCGTTTGCA